>NZ_JBEXRZ010000093.1:0-26217 GCF_040613325.1 Streptomyces sp. NPDC006283
AGAGCCGGGGCCCCGGTGTTGGCCATCATGTACATCGGGATGCCGAAGGCCACCGCGAGCAGGCAGCCGACCTGCGCCGGCGGCGCGCTACGGCATCTGCGCCGCCCGCGCCTCGCGGCTTTCGCGGCGGTTGTCGCGGAACGTGTTCACGCGACGGGCGGTGGCGAAGAGGGGGATCGTCGCCGCCATCACGATCTGGAGCGCGCAGCCCATCTGCAGCAGCACCTGGCCGCCGGGCGCGTCGAACGCCCATGCCGCCAGCATGCCCATCGCCGACACGATCCAGCCGAGCATCGCCACCGCGAGGACGCCCCGCGGCTTCGGGTACTCGACCCGGCTCACCATCAGCCACGCCGTGCCGATGATCGCCAGCAGCGTCGGGATGAACGGCAGCTCGAGCAGCACGATCGACACGACCGTGAGCGCACCGAAGGGGCTCGGCATGCCCTGGAACATGCCGTCCTTCATCGTCACGCACGAGAATCTCGCAAGCCTCAGCACCACCGCCAGCAGCACCACGATCGCGGCCACGGCCGAGACCCTCTGCTGGAACGCGTCGCCCGCGACCATTCCGTACACGAGCACGAAGTAGGCCGGGGCCAGACCGAAGCTGATCAGGTCCGAGAGGTTGTCCAGCTCCGCGCCCATCGGGGACGAGCGCAGCTTGCGCGCCACGATGCCGTCGAAGAGGTCGAAGATCGCCGCGCACAGCATCAGGATCACGGCGGTGGCGGCGCTGTTGCGCGCCATGCCGGTCTCGGTGCTGCCCGTCAGGTGCGGGATGAGGATTCCCGTGGTGGTGAAATACACCGCCATGAATCCGCACGTGGCGTTACCGAGCGTGAGGGCGTCCGCTATGGACAGCCTCAACGACAGCGGCATCTCCTCGGCCTCTTCGGCCGCCTCCGCGTCGGCGGCCCAGTCGGCTGCCCGGGTGTCGGGATCAATCACGGTCAATGCGAGTCACCCCCGCGGTCGTGGTCTGACCGACCTCGACGGCGACGTCGACACCTTCCGGAAGGTAGATGTCAACGCGCGACCCGAAGCGGATCAGACCGATGCGCTCACCCTGCTCGACCTTCGTCCCCTGCGGGATGTACGGCACGATGCGGCGGGCCACGGCCCCCGCGATCTGCACCATCTCGATGTCACCGAGCTCGGTGTCGAAGTGCCAGACAACGCGCTCGTTGTTCTCGCTCTCCTTGTTGAACGCCGGGACGAACCCGCCGGGGATGTGCTCGACGGACGTCACCGTGCCGGCCAGCGGCGCGCGGTTGACGTGGACGTTGAGCGGGCTCATGAAGATCGCGACGCGGGTGCGTCCGTCCTTCCACGGCATGATGCTCTGCACCACACCGTCGGCGGGCGAGATGACCCGGCCCTGAGCGATCTCGCGCTCGGGGTCGCGGAAGAACCACAGCATGCCCGCCGCGAGCGCGGTGGTGGGCACGGCGATGGCCGCGGCTCGCCGCGAGCGGCGGGCACGGACCAGGCTGAGTGCGGCGGTGGCGACGGTCGGCAGAAGCCACGGCGATGCTCCGCGCGCGATGCTGACGCGGCCGCGAGGTGCAGAGGTTTGGCTGTGGGGCATGGATGACCTTCGTAGCGGATGATGCCGCGCTGGCAACAGGGGGACGGCGGCTTTTCAAGCGATCGTATCGGTTACGACCCGCAACTGGGAAAGCCGGCAGCCGAGTCGGAGGCCGGAAGATGATGACAGGGTGTGATCATCTTCCGGCCTCAACCGACTCAAAAGCGACAATCAGCCTTGGGACCGGTACTCCTCGAGGAGCCGACGACCGATGATC
Organism: Streptomyces sp. NPDC006283; assembly: GCF_040613325.1. Taxonomy (NCBI): domain Bacteria; kingdom Bacillati; phylum Actinomycetota; class Actinomycetes; order Kitasatosporales; family Streptomycetaceae; genus Streptomyces; species Streptomyces sp. NPDC006283. The sequence goes on from NZ_JBEXRZ010000093.1 coordinate 1,809, forward strand.
ATTTTCTGGATCTCGGCGGTACCCTCACCGATCAGCAGCATCGGAGCCTCACGGTAGAGGCGCTCGATCTCGTACTCCTTGGAGAAGCCGTAGCCGCCGTGGATACGGAAGGCGTCCTCGACGACTTCCTTGCAGTACTCGGAGGCGAGGTACTTCGCCATCCCTGCCTCCAGGTCGTTTCGTTCCCCGGAGTCCTTTTTGCGAGCTGCGTTCACCATCATCGCATGCGCGGCCTCGACCTTGGTGGCCATCTCGGCCAGCTTGAAGGAAATGGCCTGGTGCTGGGCGATCGGCTTGCCGAAAGTGTGACGCTGCTGGGCATATGACACGCCCAGTTCGAAGGCACGCTGCGCGACGCCGCAACCACGGGCCGCGACGTTCACGCGGCCGACCTCGACGCCGTCCATCATTTGGTAAAACCCTCGGCCGGTGGTCCCGCCGAGTACCCGATTGGCCGGAATGCGCAGTCCGTCCATGATGAGTTCGGTCGTGTCGACGCCCTTGTAACCCATCTTGTCGATCTTCCCGGGGATGGTGAGACCGGGACGGACCTCTCCGAAGCCGGGCTCCTTCTCGACCAGGAAGGTCGTCATCGACTTGTGCGGGGCCGTGCCCTCGGGGTGTCCTTCGTCACTCCGGCACAGAACGGCGACCAGAGTGGACGTTCCGCCGTTCGTCAGCCACATCTTCTGGCCGTTCAGGACGTACTCGTCGCCGTCCTTCACGCCCTTGGACGTGATGGCCGACACGTCCGAACCGAGACCCGGCTCCGACATCGAGAACGCGCCACGCACCTCGCCGAGCGCCATCCGCGGCAGGAAGGTGTCCTTCTGCTCCTGCGTGCCGTGCTGCTTGAGCATGTACGCCACGATGAAGTGCGTGTTGATGATGCCCGAGACGGACATCCAGCCACGGGCGATCTCCTCGACGCACAGTGCGTACGTGAGAAGGGACTCACCCAGGCCGCCGTACTCCTCCGGGATCATCAGCCCGAACAGCCCGAGCTCCTTGAGGCCCTCGACGATCTGCGTCGGGTACTCGTCCTTGTGCTCCAGCTGTGTGGCGACAGGGATGATCTCCTTGTCCACGAAGTCCCGCACCGTGGCCAGGATCTCCTGCTGAACATCGGTCAGACCGTGGGTCTGGGCGAGTCGCGCCATGACTACTTCTCCTGCGCCTTCAGCTCCGGGCGGCCGGGCTGCTCGCCGCCGCGCTCCTTGATGTACGTCTCGGTCGGGACCATCACCTTGCGCCGGAAGACGCAGACGAGCGTGCCGTCCTGCTTGTAGCCCTTGGTCTCGACGTAGACGATCCCGCGGTCCGACTTGGACCTCGACGGGGTCTTGTCGAGGACGGTCGTCTCGCCGTAGATGGTGTCGCCGTGGAACGTCGGCGCCACGTGCCGCAGGGACTCGATCTCCAGGTTGGCGATCGCCTTGCCCGAGACGTCCGGCACGGACATGCCGAGCAGCAGCGAGTAGATGTAGTTGCCGACGACGACGTTCTTGCCGAAATCCGTCGTCTTCTCCGCATAGTTGGTATCCATGTGGAGGGGGTGGTGGTTCATCGTCAGGAGACAGAAGAGGTGGTCGTCGTACTCGGTGACCGTCTTCCCGGGCCAGTGCTTGTAGACGGCCCCGACCTCGAACTCCTCGTAGGTGCGTCCGAACTGCATGGTGATCAGGCCTCCGGGAGCTCGAACTTGGAGGTGCGCTGCATGCCGGCCGCGCGGCCCTTGCCGGAGATGACCAGCGCCATCTTGCGGCTGGCCTCGTCGATCATCTCGTCGCCGAGCATCGCCGAGCCCTTCTTGCCGCCCGCCTCCGACGTGTAGTAGTCGTACGCGTCCAGGATCAGCTCGGCGTGGTCGTAGTCCTCCTGGGAGGGCGAGAAGATCTCGTTGGACGCCTCGACCTGGCCGGGGTGGAGCACCCACTTGCCGTCGAAGCCGAGGGCCGCGGCGCGCCCGGCGACCTCGCGGTAGCCGTCGATGTTGCGGATCTGGAGGTAGGGACCGTCGATCGCCTGGAGATTGTTGGCGCGGGCGGCCATCAGGATCTTCATCAGGATGTAGTGGTAGGCGTCGGCCGGGTAGCCGGGCGGCTGCTCGCCGACGACCAGCGACTTCATGTTGATGGAGGCCATGAAGTCGGCCGGGCCGAAGATGATGGTCTCCACGCGCGGCGAGGCCTGCGCGATGGCGTTCACGTTGTTGAGACCCTGCGCGTTCTCGATCTGCGCCTCGATGCCGATCTTGCCCAGCTCGAAGCCCATCGTCTTCTCGATCTGGGTGAGCAGCAGGTCCAGTGCGACGACCTGCTCGGCGGTCTGCACCTTCGGCAGCATGATGCAGTCGAGGTTCTGGCCGGCGCCCTCGACGACGGTCACGACGTCGCGGTAGGTCCACTCGGTGGTCCAGTCGTTGACGCGCACGACCCGCGTCTTGCCCGTCCAGTCACCTTCGTTGAGGAACTTCACGATGGTGTGCCGGGCCTCCGGCTTGGCCAGCGGCGCGCAGGCGTCCTCCAGGTCCAGGAAGACCTGGTCGGCCGGCAGACCCTGGGCCTTCTCCAGGAAGCGGGGGTTGCTTCCCGGCACCGCGAGACACGAGCGGCGGGGACGAAGCCGGTTCACAGGGTGCACAGGCGTGGTCATGCGGGGACCTCCAGAGGGTCGAGCTTGTTCGCTGTACGGATCTCGTCGACGATACGGCCGATGATCTCCGTGATACCGAAGTCCTTCGGGGTGAATACGGCGGCCACTCCCGCCGCCTTCAGTTCGGCCGCGTCGGCGTTCGGGATGATCCCGCCGACGATCACCGGTATGTCGGTCGCGCCGGCCTCGCGCAGCCGCGCCAGGACGTCCGGCACCAGCTCGGCGTGCGAGCCGGACAGGATCGACAGGCCCACGCAGTGGACGTCCTCCGCGAGGGCGGCGGAGACGATCTGCTCCGGGGTGAGCCGGATGCCCTGGTAGACCACCTCGAACCCGGCGTCGCGGGCCCGCACGGCGATCTGCTCGGCGCCGTTGGAGTGTCCGTCGAGGCCCGGCTTGCCGACCAGCAGCCGCAGCCGGCCGGAGCCGAGCTCGTCCGCGGTGCGCGACACCTTCTCGCGCACGACGGCGAGCGGCGTGCCTGCCTCGGCGGTGACGGCCACCGGGGCGCTGCTGACGCCCGTCGGCGCACGGAACTCGCCGAAGACGTCACGCAGCGCCCAGGCCCACTCGCCGGTCGTGACGCCCGCACGCGCGCACTCGACGGTGGTCGCCATCAGGTTCTCGGTGCCCGCCGCGGCCTTCTTCAGGGCTGCGAGGGCTTCTGCGGCACGGGTCTCGTCACGGTCCGCACGCCACTCGTGCAGCTTCGCCACGACACGGGCCTCGTTGGCCGGGTCGACCGTCATGATCGCCGTGTCGAGGTCCGCGGTGAGCGGGTTCTCCTCGGTGGTCTCGTAGATGTTGACGCCGACGATCTTCTCGTCGCCCGCCTCGATCCGCGCCCGCCGCTCGGCGTGCGAGGAGACCAGCTGCGACTTGAGGTAGCCGGACTCGACGGCCGCCATCGCGCCGCCCATCTCCTGGATCCGGTCGATCTCGGCCAGGCACTCCGTGACGAGCGAGTCGACCTTCGCCTCGATGACGTGCGAGCCCGCGAAGATGTCCTCGTACTCGAGCAGGTCGCTCTCGTGCGCCAGCACCTGCTGGATGCGCAGCGACCACTGCTGGTCCCACGGCCGGGGCAGACCCAGCGCCTCGTTCCAGGCGGGCAGCTGCACGGCACGTGCGCGGGCGTCCTTGGACAGCGTCACGGCCAGCATCTCGAGGACGATGCGCTGGACGTTGTTCTCCGGCTGAGCCTCCGTCAGGCCCAGGGAGTTGACCTGGACGCCGTAGCGGAAACGGCGCTGCTTCTCGTTCTCGATGCCGTACCGCTCGCGGGTGACCTTGTCCCAGATGCGGCCGAAGGCGCGCATCTTGCACATCTCCTCGACGAAGCGGACGCCCGCGTTCACGAAGAACGAGATACGGGCGACCACGTCGCCGAACTTCTCGGCCGGCACCTGGCCCGAGTCGCGGACCGCGTCGAGCACGGCGATCGCGGTGGACATCGCGTACGCGATCTCCTGGACCGGCGTGGCCCCCGCCTCCTGCAGGTGGTAACTGCAGATGTTGATCGGGTTCCACTTGGGGATGTTGGCCACCGTGTACGTGATCATGTCGGTGGTCAGGCGCAGAGAAGGACCGGGCGGGAAGACGTGCGTCCCGCGCGACAGGTACTCCTTGACGATGTCGTTCTGCGTCGTGCCCTGGAGCCTGGTGATGTCCGCACCCTGCTCCTCCGCGACCACCTGGTACAGCGCCAGCAGCCACATGGCGGTGGCGTTGATGGTCATCGAGGTGTTCATCTGCTCCAGGGGGATCTCCTGGAACAGCCGGCGCATGTCGCCCAGATGGGAGACCGGCACGCCGACCCGGCCGACCTCGCCGCGGGCGAGGACGTGGTCGGGGTCGTAACCGGTCTGTGTCGGCAGGTCGAAGGCGACCGACAGTCCCGTCTGCCCCTTGGCGAGGTTGCGCCGGTACAGCTCGTTGGACGCCTCGGCCGTGGAGTGGCCGGCGTACGTCCGCATGAGCCAGGGCCGGTCCTTCTTACGCTCTGTCATTTACCGGCCTCAGACATTCCTGAAGCGGTTGATCGCGTCGAGGTGCTTCTCGCGCATCTCTGGGTCGCGCACACCCAGACCCTCCTGAGGTGCCAGCGCGAGGACGCCGACCTTGCCCTGGTGGAGGTTGCGGTGCACGTCGTACGCGGCCTGGCCGGTGTCCTCGAGGGAGTAGACCTTCGAGAGCGTCGGGTGGATCTTGCCCTTGGCGATGAGGCGGTTGGCCTCCCACGCCTCGCGGTAGTTGGCGAAGTGCGAGCCGATGATGCGCTTGAGCGACATCCACAGGTAGCGGTTGTCGTACTCGTGCATGTAGCCCGAGGTGGAGGCGCAGGTGGTGATGGTGCCGCCCTTGCGGGTGACGTAGACGCTCGCGCCGAAGGTCTCGCGGCCGGGGTGCTCGAAGACGATGTCGATGTCCTCGCCGCCGGTGAACTCGCGGATGCGCTTGCCGAAGCGCTTCCACTCCTTCGGGTCCTGGGTGCGCTCGTCCTTCCAGAACTTGTAGCCCTCGGCGTTGCGGTCGATGATCGCCTCGGCGCCCATCGAGCGGCAGATGTCGGCCTTCTGGTCGCTGGAGACGACACAGATCGGGTTGGCGCCGCCGGCGAGCGCGAACTGCGTGGCGTAGGAGCCGAGTCCGCCGCTGGCGCCCCAGATCAGCACGTTGTCGCCCTGCTTCATGCCGGCGCCGTTGCGGGACACGAGCTGCCGGTAGGCGGTGGAGTTGACGAGGCCCGGGGCCGCCGCCTCCTCCCAGCTGAGGTGCTTGGGCTTCGGCATCAGCTGGTTCGACTTGACCAGGGCGATCTCCGCCAGGCCGCCGAAGTTGGTCTCGAAGCCCCAGATGCGCTGCTCGGGGTCGAGCATCGTGTCGTTGTGGCCGTCGGAGGACTCCAGCTCGACCGACAGGCAGTGGGCGACGACCTCGTCGCCCGGGTTCCAGGCGTTGACGCCCGGGCCGGTGCGCAGGACGACGCCCGCGAGGTCGGAGCCGATGACGTGGTACGGCAGGTCGTGGCGCTTGGTGAGCTCGGACAGCCGTCCGTAGCGCTCCAGGAAGCCGAAGGTCGACACGGGCTCGAAGATCGAGGTCCACACGGAGTTGTAGTTGACCGAGCTCGCCATGACGGCGACGAGGGCCTCACCGGGCCCCAGTTCGGGGACGGGCACGTCGTCGAGGTGGATCGACTTGCGCGGGTCCTTGTCGCGGCTCTCGATGCCGGCGAATATCTCCGCCTCGTCCTTGTGCACGGTGATCGCGCGGTAGGACTCGGGGAGCTTCAGAGCGGCGAAGTCGGCGGACGTGGACTCCGTCGACTGGATCGCGTCCAGGATTTCCTTCACGGTGATGCCTCCGGCGAATGCGATGTCCCCGGCTCGGCGGGACCGAGCGACGAGGAGGCGTCCGTCAGGACGCCGAGGGATACGGCGGGTGGTGCTGCTGCTGTGGAGGTGTGCCGTCGGTTCGGCGGGTGGTGCTGCTGGCGGCGCTGGTGTGGCGCTGAAGGTGCCTGTGACGCAGGCGTCCGGGCGCACAACGCGATCGTTGCGGGGACAGCCGGCGTACGAATGGTCTCTGCACGCCGGCCGCCCGGACAACATCAACGTATGGCACCCCGTGCCAGGTGACAAGACACTGCGTGCCAAAAATTTCTCTCAGATGCAATCCGCCCGACACATCTGAGCGATGATCGATCGAATAGCGGGCCCGAGCAGCACAAACGGCCGCCCCGAGCGGGGCGGCCGTTACCGTACGTGTCCTTGTGGGAGGGGTGCGTGAGGTGGTTCTCGTGGACTCGGGTACCGCCGTACGGGTGAATCTGACGAACGGGCTCAGCTGTCCTTGAGCGCCTGCTCGATGGTGCGCATGACCTCGCTCAGCGGAGCGTCCGTACGGGCCACGGCCACCAGCACCTCGCCGTGTGCGCGGGCCGTCGCGGCGGGCTCCTCGTGCCCCGCGGCATCGGCCATGACGGCCGCGTGCTTGCGACCCGCTCCTATGCCCGTGCCGAAGGTGTCGCGCACGATGGCGAACGCGTGGTCCAGCTGGGCCTCCACGTCGCCCTGCCCGCCGGCCCGGAGCCAGCGGCGCAGCACGTGGTTGTGCGCGGTGACGACCGCGGAGGCCGCCACCTCCGCCAGGAGCGGGTCGTCGTTGCCGTCGTGGTGGTCACGCTCGTCGAAATGGCCCAGCAGATAGCGCGTGAACAGCCGCTCGTAGCGGGCCACCGACGCGATCTCGCGCTCCCGCAGCGTGGGCACCTCGCGGGTCAGCCGGTAGCGCTCGACGGCGACCGCGGGGGAGGAGGCGTACATCCGCATGACCTCCTTGATGCCACGGCACACCGTGTCCAGAGGGTGCTCGTGGGCGGGAGCGGCGTTGAGCACCGCCTCCGCGCGCACCAGGGTGTCGTCGTGGTCCGGGAAGATCGCCTCTTCCTTGGAGCGGAAGTGCCGGAAGAAGGTTCGCCGCGCCACGCCCGCCGCGGCCGCGATCTCGTCGACGGTCGTCGCCTCGTAGCCCTTGGTCGCGAACAACTCCATGGCCGCCGCCGCGAGTTCACGACGCATCTTCAGGCGTTGCGCGGCGGCGCGGGAGCCCGCGGCGCTCTCCGGAGCGTCGGTCGTGGCGCCGGAGCGGCCGGGGCGGCGGGAGGGGTCAGCGGGCTGGGGCATGATCTGAACGTACTGCATTCGAGCAGCTGAATGCGCCCGCGGGTCGGGGCTCGGGTCGCCGGACGCGGGGGGCGGGCCGCCCGGACCGAGCAGCCCGCCCCAGCCGGCGTCGACTTCAGCGCCGGGCATATTCGCGGAAGCCGCGACCCGTCTTGCGGCCGAGGCATCCCGCGGCCACCAGGTGCTCCAGCAGCGGAGCCGGCGCGAGACCCGGGTCGCGGAACTCGCTGTGCAGGACCTTCTCGATCGCGAGGGAGACGTCGAGGCCGACGACGTCGAGAAGTTCGAACGGCCCCATCGGGTAGCCGCCGCCCAGCTTCATCGCGGCGTCGATGTCGTCGAGCGTCGCGTAGTGCTCCTCGACCATCTTGATCGCGTTGTTGAGGTAGGGGAACAGCAGCGCGTTCACGATGAAGCCGGCGCGGTCGCCGCAGTCCACCGGGTGCTTCTTGATCTTGGCGGTGACCTCGCGGACCGTGGCGTGCACGTCGTCGGCGGTGAGGACCGTGCGGACGACCTCGACCAGCTTCATCGCCGGCGCCGGGTTGAAGAAGTGCATCCCGATCACGTCCTGCGGGCGCGAGGTGGCGCGGGCGCAGGCGACGACGGGCAGCGAGGACGTCGTGGTGGCGAGCACCGCGCCCTGCTTGCAGATCTTGTCCAGGGTGGCGAACAGCTGCTGCTTGATCTCCAGGTCCTCAGCCACCGCCTCGACCGCCAGGTCGACGTCGGCGAAGGCGTCCAGCGATCCGGCAGGTGCGATCCTGGCCAGCGTCGCCTCGCGGGCCTCCTCCGTCATACGGCCCTTGGAGACCGACCGGGCCAGCGACTTGCCGATCCGGGCCTTGGCCACCTCCGCCTTCTCCGGGCTGCGGGCGGCGAGCACCACGTCGTAACCGGCCTTGGCGAAGACCTCGGCGATGCCGCTCGCCATGGTGCCCGAGCCGGCCACGCCGACCGAGCGGACCTCGCGGCCCGTGCCCGCCTCTGCGGACGCCCGCGGCGTGAGGGCGTCCGGCACCACCTCCGCGGTACCGGCGGCGGCGTAGGTGTAGAAGCCGCGGCCCGCCTTGCGGCCGGTGAGGCCGGCCTCGCTGAGCTGCTTGAGGATGGGCGCCGGTGCGTGCAGCCGGTCGTGCGACTCCGCGTACATCGCGTCGAGCACGGTACGGGCGGTGTCGATGCCGATCAGGTCGAGCAGTGCGAGCGGTCCCATCGGCAGACCGCAGCCGAGTTTCATCGCGGCGTCGATGTCCTCGCGGGAGGCGTAGCGCGACTCGTACATCGCCGCGGCCTGGTTGAGGTAGCCGAACAGCAGCCCGTCCGCGACGAATCCGGGCCGGTCGCCGACCGCGACGGGCTCCTTGCCGAGTTCGAGGGCGAGCGCGGTGACGGCCTGGACGGCCGCCGGGGCGGTCAGCACGCAGGAGACGACCTCGACGAGCTTCATCGCCGGGGCCGGGTTGAAGAAATGCAGACCGAGCACGCGCTCCGGGTGCTCCGAGTCGGCGGCGAGCCGCGTCACGGAGAGGGCGTTGGTGCCGGTGGCGATGATCGCCTCCGGACGGACGATGGCGTCGAGAGCGCGGAAGACCTGCTGCTTCGCCTCGTACGACTCGGGCACGACCTCGATGACGAGGTCGGCCTCCGCGGCCGCCTGGAGGTCCGAGAAGGTGCGGAAGCGGGCGAGGATGTTGCGGCGCTCCTCCTCGGTGATCCGCTCGCGCTGCACGGCGCGGGCGGTGGAGGCCTCGAGGGCGACGACAGAGGTGCGGGCCGCGGCGTCGCTGACGTCGATGCCGATGACCTCACGGCCTGCGCGGGCGAGGACCTCGGCGATGCCGGTGCCCATGGTGCCGAGGCCGACGACGGCAATGGTGTGGAGAGGGGTGTCCATCAGGGGACTCCAGGGTGAGTGACGACTGATGAGGAGCGCGCGGGGCGGAACGGAGGGAACGCCGAATGCGCGCGGGCCGGACGCCCTGAAGGCGTGCGGCGCGCGGGAAGCGCGTGTCGTGGTGCTGGGCCGACGGGCCGGTCCCGGGCCACGTCGTACTTCGTGCTTCGCGCCCCGAGAACCTCGAAGGCGTCGAAGGCCGAACCGACAACCTCTCGGCGGCTGCGTCACCAGGCCACCGGGAGTCGCGGGGGTAACCCGCTCACTTGAGGTTAACTCGCGGGTAACGAGCGCGCCAGCCCTGGAGCGATGTGATCTGGATCGCCCGACCGGCGCCGCAGGACGGTATCCGCCGATACCCTGCCGGTATGGACGAGGAGTTACGGTCGCTCGCGAGCCGGCTGCGGGACGAATCGGGCGGTGGCCCGGCGTACGAGCGCCTGCTGGTCACCGCCGACCACGACGAACTCGCCGCGGTCCTCAGCGAAAGCCAACGCCCGCTGTGGGCCCGCGAGATCGCCGCCTTCCGCCTCGGCTGCGCCGGCGACCGCCGCGCCTTCGAGTCCCTGGTCCTGCTCCTCAACCACCGCGACCCGGAGCGCTGCGTCTCCGCCGCGCACGCCCTGCTCCTGCTCGCCGACCCCCGCACCCCCCGCGCGGCCGCGGCCCTCGCCACCAACGAACTCCGCGTCGCCTACGCCCTGACCCCGGTCCGCCTCCTGACCCGCCTGCGCGCCCCGGAGTCCGCCCCCGCCCTGATCGCCGTCCTCCGCCGCCGCCTCACCCCCGGCGACCCCCACTGGCGCGTGGCCCTGGCCTGCGTGGAGGGCCTCGGAGCACTGGGTGACCGACGCGCGGCCGACGTCCTGCGCGCGTCCATCCCGCACCCCCGCCTGACAGCGGCGTCCGCGGCGGCCCTGGCCCGACTGGAGTGCTGAGCCCCCGGCCCGCCGCCTGCGGTCCCGCGGATTTTGGTGATCCGCCGTCGTGGCCCGGCGGCGGCGCGTGACCGGAGGTCCGGCGGAGCGCGGCCGGCGACCAGAGGCGCGGCGCGAACCGTGCACGGCTCAGAGCAAGGTCAATTGGGTCGGCTCCGGCGGCGCGGGGGCGGGCGCGGGAGCGGTGGGCGGGCGCCGGTGGTCGCCGCGGTCGGAGGGGCCGATGCCGAACTCCGTGGCCAGTTCGTGCACATGGCGGGTGATCCTGCGCTGGTACCACTTGGGGGCGTACGCGCCCTCGGCGTACAGCCGCTCGTACCGCGCGACCAGGTACGGGTGGTGTTCACGCAGCCACGCCATGAACCACTCGCGGGCGCCGGGCCGCAGATGCAGGACGAGCGGGGTGACCGAGGTGGCGCCCGCCGCGGCGATGGCGCGGACGGTCGCGCGCAGCTGGTCCGGGCTGTCGCCGAGGAAGGGGATCACGGGGGCCATCAGGACGCCGCAGCCGATGCCGTGTTCGGTGAGGGTGCGGACCACGTCCAGGCGTCGCTCGGGGGAGGGGGTGCCCGGTTCGACCGTGCGCCACAGCTCGCGGTCGGTGAAGCCGACGGAGACCGATATGCCGACCTCGGTGACGTCGGCGGCCTGCCGCAGCAGATCCAGGTCGCGCAGGATCAGCGTGCCCTTGGTCAGGATCGAGAACGGATTGGCATGGTCCCGCAGGGCCGAGATGATGCCCGGCATCAGCCGGTACCGGCCTTCCGCCCGCTGGTAGCAGTCGACGTTCGTGCCCATGGCGACATGCGCGCCCTGCCACTGCCGGGAGGCCAGCTGCCGGCGCAGCAGCTCGGAAGCGTTGACCTTGACGACGATCTGGGAGTCGAAGCCGAGGCCGGTGTCGAGGTCCAGATAGCTGTGGGTCTTGCGGGCGAAGCAGTAGACGCAGGCGTGCGTACAGCCCCGGTACGGATTGACCGTCCATTCGAACGGCATCCGTGACGCGCCCGGCACCCGGTTCAGGATCGAGCGGGCGCGGACCTCGTGGAAGGTGATGCCCCTGAACTCGGGTGTGTCGAACGTCCGCGTAGTGACCGCCGAGGTGCCGAACAGGGCGGTCGCCCCGCTTGTGGCGGGGCTGTCGACCAGATTGTCCCAGCGCATGGGGTGCCTCCTCGCTGCCGTGGCACCAGAATAGAACATGTGTTCCCTTGATCGTTGCAACCCCGATTTTGGGGGCCGCGTCTGAGGTGGTTGGCTGGGCCCATTCCCGTCGGAGCGAGTGCTGGAGGAACAGGAATGGCGCAGGTCGAAGCCACTACGGAGCGAATCGTCGCGGCGAACGCGGAAACGGTGTTCGACGCCGTGGCCGACTACGAGGGCACCCGCGCGAAGCTCCTGCCCGAGCACTTCAGCGAGTACGAGGTCCGCGAGGGCGGCGACGGCGAGGGCACTGTCGTCCACTGGAAGCTCCAGGCCACCAGCAAGCGGGTCCGCGACTGTCTGCTCGAGGTCACGGAGCCGACCGACGGCCGGCTGGTGGAGAAGGACCGCAACTCCTCGATGGTCACCACCTGGACCGTCACCCCGGCCGGCGAGGGCACGTGCAAGGTCGTCGTGACCACCGTCTGGAACGGTGCGGGCGGCATCGGTGGCTTCTTCGAGAAGACCTTCGCCCCCAAGGGTCTCGGCCGGATCTACGATGCGGTGCTCGCCAACCTGGCTGCTCACGTGGAGAAGTAACCTCACCGGTTCGAGTGGTCTTTTCCGTGGCCGCGCGGCGCGCCCGGCGCGCGCCGCGTTGCGGGAAAGCCCCTGATGAGCGCCCCAAGTGCGCCCTCTGCGCGGCCTGTTGGGGCCGCACCGGAAGTCCGCCCGGGCAGCCGCCCGACTTGCTCCCTCTTCATGCGCAATGCGAAGAATGGCGCCGCGCAGCGCGACGAGGGGAGCAGACACGTGGGCGGCATCGCCTTGGTGAAGGACGATCAGGCGGCACCGGTCACCGCCGGTCCCGCGGACCCGCCTCCGCCCGCCGTCGAGGCGACCCCCGCCCCGCTCAGCCCGCGCCGCGTACGGCTCGTCTTCATGGGGCTGATGCTCGCGCTGCTGCTCGCCGCGCTCGAGCAGATGATCGTCGCCACCGCACTGCCGAAGATCGTCGGAGAGCTCCAGGGCCTGGACCGGATGCCCTGGGCGATCACCGCCTATCTGCTGACCGCCACCATCGGCCTGCCCGTCTACGGCAAGCTCGGCGATCTCTACGGCCGCAAGGGCGTCTTCCAGTTCGCCATCGTCGTCTTCGTCGTCGGCTCGGCCCTCGCCGGCTGGTCACGCACCATGAACGAACTCATCGCGTTCCGCGCCGTCCAGGGCGTCGGCGCCGGCGGGCTCATGATCGGCGTGCAGGCGATCATCGCCGACATCGTCCCGCCCCGGGAACGCGGCCGGTTCATGGGCCTCATCGGCGCCGCCTTCGGTCTCGCCTCCGTCGCGGGCCCCCTGCTCGGCGGCTTCTTCACCGACCACGCCTCCTGGCGCTGGTGCTTCTACTTCAACGTCCCCTTCGGTCTGGTCACCCTGCTTGTGGTCAGCGTCGTGCTGAAGCTCCCGAAGCCCCGAGTGCCAGGGCGGTTCGACGTCCTCGGTTCGCTGTTCCTCGCCGCCGGCTCCACCTGCCTGGTCCTGCTGACCAGTTGGGGCGGCACGGAGTACGAGTGGGACTCGCGCGTGATCATCGGCCTGGGCGCGGGAGCGGCGGCCAGTACCGTGCTCTTCCTGGTCGTGGAGCGCTTCGCACCCGAACCGGTCATTCCGCTGCGCCTGTTCCGCGACTCCGTCTTCAACATCACCTCTCTCGTCGGCGCGGTCGTCGGCGTCGCCCTCTTCGGCGCCGCGAGCTACCTGCCCACCTTCCTCCAGATGGTCGACGGGGCCAGCGCCACGGAGTCCGGCCTGCTGATGCTCCCGATGATGGGCGGCATCGTCACCGCCTCGATCGTCTCCGGCCAGCTCATCAGCCGCACCGGCCGCTACAAGGTGTACCCGGTGCTCGGCAGCGCGATCTCCGTCGTCGGCATGTGGCTGTTGTCCCGGCTCGAAGTGGACACCCCGCGCCTGGAGTACAGCATCTGGCAGGCCGTGCTCGGCGTGGGTATCGGGCTGGTGATGCCGGTGCTGATCCTCGCCGTGCAGAACGCCGTGCCGCCCGCCGATCTCGGCACCGCCACCAGCGCCAACAACTACTTCCGGCAGATCGGCGGCAGCGTCGGCGCCGCCGTCTTCGGCACGCTCTTCGCCGACCGGCTCACCGACGCGCTGGCCGACCGTCTCCCGTCCGGCACCGGCCTGCCCGACCCCGCCTCCATCACTCCGCAGCTGGTGCACGCCATGCCGCCCGCCGTGCGCGACGGGTACGTCCAGGCCTACGCCGACGCGATGCCGCGGATCTTCCTGTACCTCGTGCCGGTGCTGGTGCTCGGCCTGCTCATCGCCTTCTTCCTCAAGGAGAAACCGCTGGTGTCCCACAACGCGTCCGCCGAGTCCACAGCCGTTCCGCACGCCCGCACCGCGTCCGCCCCCGCGCACGCCGTCTCCCAGCCCACCGTGCCGTATCTCGCGGGGGTGCCCGTCTGCGGCACCGTCCAGCACCACGACGGCAGCAGCGTCCCGCGCGCCGCCCTCACCCTCATCGACGTGCAGGGCACCCAGATCGGCCGCGGCGCGAGCGGCGAGGACGGCCGCTACGCGCTGAGCGTTCCAGGTCCGGGGTCGTACGTGATGATCGCGGCCGCCGGCGGGCACCAGCCGCAGGCCGTCACCGTCACCGTCGGCGAGCGTCCCGTCGAGATGGACGTCGTCCTCGGCGGGGCGGGACGGTTGGCCGGCGTGGTCGTCACGGCGGACGGCAGCCCGGTACGGGACGCCGCCGTCACCCTCACCGACGTACGCGGCGAGGTCGTGGCCACCACCCGCAGCGGGCGGGAAGGCGGCTATGTGATCCCGGACCTCGTCGCGGGGGAGTACACCCTCGCCGCGAGTGCTCCTGCCTTCCGGCCCGCCGCCCATCCCGTGAGCGTCCAGCCGTCCCGCGAGACCCGGCAGGACATCGAGCTGGCCGGCGGAGCCGTGCTGCGCGGCACCGTGCGGGCCGGCGACGGGCGGCCGGTCGACGACGCACGCGTCACGCTGCTGGACGCGGCGGGCAATGTCGTCGACACCCTCACCACCGGGCCGGACGGAACGTTCCGCTTCGTGGACCTCTCCTCCGGCGAGTACACGGTCATCGCGTCCGGCTACCCGCCGGTCGCGACCGTGCTCCAGGTCGCCGGCGGCGGTCGGACGGAGCGCGACCTCCAGCTCGGGCACGCCGACTGACGCCGGGAGGGCAGGCGGCGGAGCGTGAACTCCCCCTCGCCCGAGCCGCGATGGGGGAGGTCGTAGGGTTGCTGCCCATGTGGCCAGGACAGCAGCAGAGCCCGGAAGGCGGGCAGTACCCGCAGTCGTCGCAGCACGCCCGGCCCGGTCCCTACGGGCCGCCTGCCGGCGCGGGCCGGCCGTGGAACATGCCCACACAGCCCGCGGGCACGCCCGCCGTGGTGCGTGAGCGCCGCAGCACGACCACCGTCGTCGCCGTGGTCGTCGCCGCGGCGGTCGTCGCGGCCGCCGCCGTCACCGGGTTCGTGGTCCTCGGCGGTGACGGCGACGACAACGCGCAGCCGCCCGCGCCCACAACGTCCCCGACCGGCCCCGCCACCGACGACGCCCGCGCGGACGCCGGCGAGCAGCCGACCGTGCCGGGCTGGCGGACCGTCAAGAACCCGAAGACCGGCATCGTCTTCGACGTACCGTCCGAGTGGGCCCTCAAGCCGGTCTCCTGGGCGAGCTACGTCGCGGAGGAGAGCGACCCCGAGGAAACACCCCTCGTCGGCTTCTCCGCCCCGGCGATGCTCAAGGAGAAGTGGTGCGTGTCCGACGAGAACCTCGACGGCTCGTTTGAGGAGTCCCAGCTCGGCGCCGCCGGATCCCGCACCGAACGCGGCGCGAGGACGCCGGAGGAAGCCGCCCGCGACAACGCCGCCCTGTGGGTGTACGGCGGCTACACCCAGCCGGACAAGGCCAAGGTGCACAAGGTCGCCGCCGAGGCGTACACCACCGCGTCGGGCATCGAGGGCAGCGTGGCGAGCGCCTTCTCCAAGGGCGTCGAGCCCAAGGGCAGGTGCGACACCGACGGCAAGGCGACCACCTTCGCCTTCAAGGGCCCCGACGGCGACATCCTCTCCTGGACGTTCGTGGGGGCGAAGGGCGTGCAGGAGGAGGTGGCGGACGCGACCGTCAGGAAGATCCTCCGCACCGTCCGCCTCACGGGCGACTGACCGGATCCGCCCCTCGCCCCACGCCGCCGGCGAGGTACACCTGCGGGGCCGGAGTGCAGGCCATGGCCGTCTTCCGGTAGGGTCCGCGCGCGACAGGGCCGTCCGAAGGATCACCGAAATGACCAACAAATCCGTGCCGTTCGACGAGCTGGACCGCAAGATCGTCGCCGCCCTCGTCGCGAACGCGCGGACGAGTTTCACGGAGATCGGCGCCGCGATCGGACTCTCGTCCACGGCCGTCAAACGCCGCGTCGACCGGATGCGTGAGAACGACATCATCACCGGCTTCACCACCACCGTGCGCCCGGCGGCGCTGGGCTGGCGGACCGAGGCGTACGTGGAGGTGTACTGCGACAGCGCCGCCCCGCCCCGGCGGCTCGCCGAGGTCGTGCGCAACCATCCGGAGATCACGGCCGCGATGACGGTGACCGGCGGCGCGGACGCACTGCTGCACGTACGGGCGACGGACGTCGAGCACTTCGAGGAAGTGCTGGAACGCATCAGGTCCGAGCCGTTCATCCGTAAGACGATCAGCTACATGGTTCTGTCGCACCTGCTGACGGGCAGCCCGGAGGCCGGCGCCGGGCGCGCCGCCACCGCGGGTGACGCCGACATGTGACGGCCCCCGATCCGGCCGGGTGGCCCGCCCGGTACCGACGTGGCGCCCCGCGTTAGCGTTCCCGGCATGTCGCCAACAGCCGCAGCAGACCGCCGCCCCGTCACCGCCGACGACCTCGACCGCGCCGTCCAGCTCGCCGTGGCCGCCCTCCGCGCGGTCCCTCCGGCTTCCTGGGACGGCACGGCAGGTTCGCTGGAGTGGACGTGCTGGGAGACGGTCGAGCATCTCGCTGACGATCTCTTCGCGTACGCCGTCCAGCTCGGCCCCCGTACCCCGCCGCAGGACCGCGAGGTGCCGTTCCACTACGAGAGCCGTCGGCCGGGCGGGCCCGCCAACTCCGTCCACGCGAACCGTGCCGCCGGACCCGACGGGCTGCTCCAGGTGCTGGAGGCGAGCGGCGCGCTGCTCGTCGCCGTGGTCCGCACGACAGGCCCGCATGTGCGCTCCCACCATGTCTTCGGGGCCTCGGACCCGGAGGGCTTCGCCGCGATGGGCATCGTGGAAACCCTGATGCACACGCACGACATCGCGGAAGGGCTCGGCCTGGTCTGGGAGCCGCCCGCCGGCATCTGCGCGCGGGTGCTCTCCCGGCTGTTCCCGGGCGCGCCCTCGAACACCGCTCCCTGGCCCGCCCTGCTGTGGTGCACCGGACGCTCCGACCTGCCGGAACGCACCCGCCCGGCCACCTGGCGCTGGTACGGCGCGCCAGTCGAGTAGCCCGAAAGGGTGGTGTGAGCCGGCGGGCGACGCAAAACGCCGCCGAACGGCTCTACGACGCAGCATTCCTGCGTATACACGCAGCACTTGTTCCTTGTCGCCCGAACCTCCCGATTCCTACCGTGGAGGC
Source organism: Streptomyces sp. NPDC006283 (assembly GCF_040613325.1). Taxonomy (NCBI): domain Bacteria; kingdom Bacillati; phylum Actinomycetota; class Actinomycetes; order Kitasatosporales; family Streptomycetaceae; genus Streptomyces; species Streptomyces sp. NPDC006283. Next base: position 18,825 of record NZ_JBEXRZ010000093.1, read on the forward strand.
GTCACCGGTCGTCACCGGTCGTCACCGGCCATCTCAGGAAGCGGGAGGATCCCGGGTGCCACCCAGCCGCGTGCCTCGCACCAGGCGTTACCTGGTCTGCGAACCCCGTTACTTCGACGTGAAGTACGCCATCAATCCGTGGATGAGCGAGAACACAGAGGTCGATCTCGATCTCGCCCGGTCCCAGTGGACCGTACTCGCCGACACCTATCGCGCCCTCGACCACAAGGTCGAGACCGTCGAGCCGCATGCCGAACTGCCCGACATGGTGTTCGCCGCCAACTCGGCCCTCGTTCTCGACGGCAAGGTCTTCGGCTCCCGCTTCCACGCACCGCAGCGCCGGCCTGAGGAAGAGGCGTACGCGGCCTGGTTCAAGGTCGCCGGGTTCGACGTCCACCGGCCCGAGTCCGTGGTCGAGGGAGAGGGCGACCTGGTGCCCGTCGGCGGCTACGTGCTCGCGGGCACCGGCTTCCGCACCTCCGTGGAGGCACACCGCGAGGTGCAGGAGTTCTTCGGCGTACCGGTGATCGGCCTCCAGCTGGTCGACCCGTACTTCTACCACCTCGACACGGCTCTGTTCGTCCTCGACGACGGGCACGAGGACGGGCAGGAGGCGAACATCGCCTACTACCCGGAGGCCTTCTCACCGGGCAGCGCCGCGGTGCTGCGGCGGCTCTTCCCGGATGCCGTCGTCGCCACCCGCGACGACGCCATGGCCTTCGGTCTCAACTCCGTGTCCGACGGCCGGCATGTCGTCGTCGCCCCGCAGGCCGAGGCCCTCGTCGAACAGCTCGCCGCGCACGGCTACGAACCCGTCCCCGTCGACATGTCCGAGTTCCACAAGTCCGGCGGCGGCATCAAGTGCTGCACTCAGGAGATCCGCGCATGACCCTCACCCCCGTACGCACCCAGCGCTCCTCCGAGGAGCTGATCCGCGCCGAGGACACGGCGCTCGCGCACAACTACCACCCGCTGCCCGTCGTCGTCGCCCGCGCGGAAGGCGTATGGGTCGAGGACGTGGAGGGCCGCCGCTATCTCGACATGCTGGCCGGCTACTCGGCGCTCAACTTCGGTCACCGCCACCCGGGCCTCATCGCCGCGGCCCACCGGCAGCTCGACGAGCTGACCCTCACCTCACGCGCCTTCCACAACGACAAGCTCGCCGGCTTCGCCGAGGGCCTCGCCGAACTCACCGGCCTCGAGATGACCCTGCCGATGAACACCGGCGCCGAGGCGGTCGAGAGCGCCGTCAAGGTCGCCCGCAAGTGGGCGTACGAGGTGAAGGGCGTCGCCCCGGACCGGGCGACGATCATCGTGGCCGACGGCAACTTCCACGGCCGCACCACCACCATCGTCAGCTTCTCCACCGACGAGACGGCGCGGGGCGGCTTCGGACCGTTCACCCCCGGCTTCCGTGTCGTCCCGTACAACGACCTGGCCGCGCTCGAGAACGCCATCGACGAGACCACGGCCGCCGTGCTGATCGAGCCGATCCAGGGCGAGGCCGGTGTCCTCATCCCCGACGACGGTTACCTGGCCGGCGTCCGCGACCTGACCCGCCGGGCCGGCTGTCTGTTCGTCGCGGACGAGATCCAGTCCGGTCTCGGCCGCACCGGAACCACCCTCGCCGTGGACCACGAGTCCGTCCGGCCGGACATGCTGCTGCTCGGCAAGGCGCTCGGCGGCGGCATCGTCCCCGTCTCCGCGGTCGTCGCCAGGCGCGACGTTCTCGGAGTGCTGCGCCCCGGCGAGCACGGCTCCACGTTCGGTGGCAACCCGCTGTCCGCGGCGGTCGGTTCGGCCGTGGTCGACCTGCTGGCCACCGGAGAGTTCCAGCGCAGGGCCACCGAGCTGGGCGTGGTGCTGCACGAGGGCCTGGCGGCACTCGTGGGCAAGGGCGTCGTCGGCTTCCGCGCGCGGGGCCTGTGGGCGGGGGTCGACGTGGACCCGGCCATCGGCACCGGCCGGGCCATCAGCGAACGGCTGATGGCCGAAGGCATCCTCGTCAAGGACACCCACGGCTCCACGATCCGCATCGCCCCGCCGCTGACCATCACCCGCGAGGAACTCGAGTCGGCCCTCGCCTCCTTGGAGAAGGTCCTGGGCTGACCACCCGCCTGCCCCGGCCCTCCCGCACCACGGGTCCGGGGCGCGCGTGAACAGGCCCTCCGGTCCACGGCCACGCTGTCGTAAGGTGCACTTCTGGCAGCGTGGCCGAGGCGGAACGGAGAGAGCTGTGAAGATCCTCATCAGCGCCGACATGGAGGGCGCCACGGGGGTGACATGGCCCGCCGACGTGCTGCCCGGCACACCCCAGTGGGAGCGCTGCCGGTCCATGTTCACCTCGGACGTGAACGCGGCCGTCCTCGGGTTCCTCGACGGCGGCGCCGACGAGGTGCTGATCAACGAGGCGCACTGGACCATGCGCAACCTCCTCCTCGACCAACTCGACGAACGCGCCCAGATGCTCACCGGCCGTCACAAGTCGCTGTCCATGGTCGAAGGCGTCCAGCACGGCGACGTCGACGGCATCGCCTTCGTCGGCTACCACACCGGTGCCGGAACGGAAGGCGTCCTCGCCCACACCTACCTCGCGAACTCCATCACGGGCGTCTGGCTGAACGGCGTCCGCGCCAGTGAGGGCCTGCTCAACGCCCGTGTCGTGGCCGAGTACGGGGTCCCCGTCGTCCTCGTCACCGGTGACGACCTGGCCTGCGAGGACGCGCTCGGCTACGCGCCCGGGGCGCTCAAGGTCGCCGTGAAGGACCACGTGTCCCGTTACGCGGCCGTCTGCCGCACCCCCGCCCGCACCGCGGCCGACATCCGGGCCGCGGCGAAGGAGGCCGCCGCCCTCGCCGTACGCCACGAGCCCGTCGACGGCGGTCCCTTCACCGTGGAGGTCGAGTTCGACGCCGAGCATCTCGCCGCCGCCGCCACCGTCGTCCCCTCAGTGGCCAGAGCGCCGGGCGAGCGGCGGGTCGTCTACACCAGCGGGACGATGTACGAGGGCATTCGCACATTCAAGGCGGTCACGACGATCGTGTCCGCCGCCGTGGAGGAGCAGTATGGCTGACGTGACCGAGACCCCCATCGACGCCCGTGCCCTCGACGAGGTGGTGACGTTCACCTCCGAACTCATCCGCATCGACACCACCAACCGGGGCGGCGGCGACTGCCGGGAGCGGCCCGCAGCGGAGTACGTCGCGGAGCGGCTGGTCAACGCCGGACTCGAACCGGTCATGCTGGAGCGCACCCCCGGCCGCACCAACGTGGTGGCCCGCTACGAGGGCTGGGATCCGGGAGCCGACGCGCTGCTCGTCCACGGCCACCTGGACGTCGTCCCCGCGGAGCCCGACGACTGGACCGTGCACCCCTTCTCCGGCGAGGTCCGCGACGGGGTCGTCTGGGGCCGCGGAGCGGTCGACATGAAGAACATGGACGCGATGATCCTGTCGGTCGTCCGCGCGTGGGCCCGGCACGGCATCAGGCCCCGCCGGGACATCGTCATCGCCTACACCGCCGACGAGGAGGCCAGCGCGGCGGACGGCTCGGGCTTTCTCGCCGCCGAGCACCCGGAACTCTTCGAGGGCTGCACCGAAGGCATCAGCGAATCCGGCGCCTACACCTTCCACGCCGGACCCGGCCTGGCCCTGTACCCGGTCGCGGCCGGCGAGCGCGGCACGGCATGGATGAAGCTCACCGCGGACGGCAGGGCCGGACACGGCTCCAAGGTCAACCGGGAGAACGCGGTGACCAGGCTCGCCGCCGCGGTCGCCCGGATCGGCGAGCACCGGTGGCCGGTCCGGCTCACCCCGACCGTCAAGGCGGCGCTGCTCGAGCTCGCCGCGCTGCACGGCATCGACCTGACCGCGGACACCCTGGCGGCCCGCGGGTTCGACGTCGACGAGCTGCTCCACAAGCTCGGCCCGGCCGCCAAGCTCGTCGAGGCGACGGTACGCAACAGCTCCAACCCGACCGTGCTGGAAGCCGGCTACAAGGTCAATGTGATTCCGGGGAACGCCACCGCGTTCGTGGACGGCCGGATCCTTCCCGGCACCGACGACGAGTTCCACGCCACGATGGACGCGCTCACCGGCCCGGACGTCCACTGGGAGTTCGACCACAACGAGATCGCCCTCCAGGCGCCGGTCGACTCCCCGACGTTCGCCAAACTGCGCGCCGCCCTCGAGGCGTTCGACCCCGACGCGCACGTCGTCCCGTTCTGCATGTCGGGGGGCACCGACGCGAAGCAGTTCGCCCGCCTCGGCATCACCGGCTACGGCTTCTCGCCGCTGAAGCTGCCGCCCGGCTTCGACTACCAGGCCCTCTTCCACGGAGTCGACGAACGTGTCCCCGTCGACGCGCTCCACTTCGGTGTCCGGGTCCTCGACCACTATCTGCAGTCCGCCTAGGGGGCGAGCATGGTACCCACCGGCGCCTACGGAACGTGGCCGTCGCCGATCGACGCCGCACTCGCCGCCTCGCACGACGGTCACCCGGAGTATCTCGGCGTGGTCGGCGACGAGGTGTGGTGGACCGCCCCGCGCCCCGCGGAGGGCGGGAGACGCGCCCTGGTGCGGCTGCGGGCAGACGGCGGAGAGGAATCGGTCCTCCCCGCGCCGTGGAACGTGCGCAGCCGGGTCATGGAGTACGGCGGCATGCCGTGGGCCGGCGCCCACCGCGAAGGGCAGGGCCCGCTCGTGGTGTTCGTGCACTTCGCCGACCAGCGGCTGTACGCCTACGAACCCGACGTGCCGGGCGCCGGGCCCCGCCCCCTGACCCCGCTTTCCACGGTCGGTGGCGGACTGCGCTGGGCCGACCCCCAGTTGCGGCCGGAGCGCGGCGAGGTCTGGTGCGTCCTCGAGGAGTTCACCGGGTCGGCGCCCACCGACGTGCGGCGCGTGATCGCCGCCGTACCCCTCGACGGCTCGGCGGCCGAGGACCGGTCGGCGGTACGGGAGCTCAGCGACGACCGGCACCGATTCGTCACCGGGCCGCGGCTCTCGCCCGACGGGACCAGGGCGGCCTGGATCGCCTGGGACCATCCGCGGATGCCGTGGGACGCCACGGTCGTGATGCTCGGCGAGGTCACGGAGCACGGCCCGTTCGCCGCCGTCCGGCCGGTGACCGGGGGGAACGACGAGTCGGTCGCCCAGGTCGAATGGGCCCCGGACGGATCGCTGCTGTTCACCGCCGACCGCACCGGCTGGTGGGAGCTGCAGCGCATCACATCCGACGTACTGGACGGTGAAGCGCGCACCCTGCTGTGCCCGGGCCGCGGCGAGGAGTTCGGCGGCCCGCTGTGGAAAGTCGGCTCCCAGTGGTTCCGGCCGCTGGAGAGCGGACTGATCGCCGCCATCCACGGCACGGGCGCCACCGCGCTCGGCATACTCGACCCGGAGACCGGCGAACTCGTCGACGCCGCGGGGCCGTGGAGCGAATGGACGCCGACGCTCGCCGTGCACGGCGACCGGGTGATCGGTGTCGCGGCCAGCCCGCGCAGCGCCTACGAGATCGTGGAGCTCGACACCCGTACCGGCCATACCCGCGTCATCGGCAGTCCGCACGACGACCCGGTCGACCCGGCGTACTACCCGGAGCCGCAGATCCGGACCTTCACCGGCCCCGACCACCGCGAGATCCACGCCCACATCTACCCGCCGCACAGCCCCGACCGGGTGGCGCCCGACGACGAGCTGCCACCCTACGTGGTGTGGGCACACGGCGGTCCGACCGGCCGGGCGGGGCTCGTACTCGACCTGGAGATCGCGTACTTCACCTCCCGCGGCATCGGCGTCGCGGAGGTCAACTACGGCGGCTCCACCGGCTACGGCCGCGAGTACCGCGAACGGCTGCGCGAACAGTGGGGCGTCGTCGACGTCGAGGACTGCGCGGCCGTAGCCCTGGCGCTGGCCGACGAGGGCACGGCGGACCCGGACCGGCTCGCGATCCGCGGCGGCAGCGCCGGCGGCTGGACCGCGGCCGTCTCCCTCGCCACCACCGACGTGTACGCCTGCGGGACGATCATCTATCCGATCCTCGATCTGCTCTCCTGGGCCACGGGCGAGACGCACGACTTCGAGTCGCAGTACCTCGAGTCGCTGGTCGGCCCGCTCGAAGACGTGCCGGGGCGCTACCGGGACCGCTCGCCGATCACCCACGTGGACCGCATCACCGTCCCCTTCCTGCTGCTGCAGGGCCTGGACGACGTGATCTGCCCTCCCGTGCAGTGCGAGCGGTTCCTCGAGCAGATGGCGGGCCGTCAGGTCGCCCACGCCTACATCGCCTTCGAGGGCGAGGGCCACGGATTCCGCAGGGCCGACACGATGATCCGCGCCCTGGAGGCCGAACTGTCCCTCTACGCGCAGACCTTCGGTATCGACCGCCCCGACGTCCCGCTGCTGGAGCTGAGGAAATGAAGCCACTGACCAGACCGCCGCGGCTGAGGGCAGGGGACCGGGTCGCCGTCGTCGCGCCCAGCGGCCCCGTCCCCGACGAGCGCCTCGACGCCGGACTGGACATTCTGCGCGGCTGGGACCTCGAGCCCGTCGTCATGCCCCATGTACGCGAAACGCACCCGGAACTGGGCTACCTGGCAGGAGCGGACGAGGCCCGCGCCCGCGACCTGACGCAGGCCTGGTGCGACCCGTCGGTGTCCGCCGTGATCTGCGCCCGCGGCGGATACGGCGCCCAGCGCATGGTCGACCTGGCCGACTGGGCTGCGATGCGGGCGGCCGGCCCCAAGGTCTTCGTCGGCTACAGCGACATCACCGCGCTCCACGAGGCCTTCGCCGTACGCATGGGCCTGTCCACGCTGCACGGCCCGATGGTCGGCGCCCTGACCTTCCTGAAGGATGCCGGCACACAGCAGTCGCTGCGGGCCACGCTCTTCGAACCGGAATCGGTGATGTCCCTGGCCGGTCCGGCGAGCGCCCGCACGATGGTGCCCGGCCGGGCGAGCGGCGTCACCTTCGGCGGCTGCCTCAGTCTCCTCGCCGCCGACCTGGGAACACCGCACGGCCGCCCGTCCGGACGGGGCGGGCTGCTGCTCATCGAGGACGTGGGGGAGGAGGACTACCGCCTGGACCGGATCCTCACCCAACTGCTGCGCTCCGGATGGCTGGACGGTGTCGCGGGTGCGGTGCTCGGCTCATGGGCGGAGTGCGGTCCGTACGAGCAGGTGCGGGCGGTGCTGTTCGACCGGCTGGGCGGTCTCGGTGTGCCGGTCGTCGAGGAGTTCGGCTTCGGGCACGGGGAGACGGCGCTGACGATGCCGCTCGGCGTGCCGGCCGTCCTGGACGCGGACGCCCGAACCCTGAAGCTCGCCACCCCGGCACTGGCCTGACGCGGACCGGCGCTCGGGCGCGCCGCTCCGGCGACGCGCCGGCCGGCC
>NZ_JBEXRZ010000094.1:0-26199 GCF_040613325.1 Streptomyces sp. NPDC006283
TCCTGCTCAACGTGCCGCTGGCGCTGCTGTGCGTTCCGGTGGCGATGCGCCACGTGCCGGAATCCCGCGACCCCAAGGCGACGGGCCGTTTCGACTCCTTGTCTGTGGCGCGCTCAGGCCGAGTAGGGCTTGGCCGCGAGGATCTTCACCGAGGCCTTCCTGCCGTTCGGCAGTTCGTACTCCGCGTCGTCGCCGACCTTCTTGCCGTTCACGCCGACGCCCAGCGGCGACTGCGGCGAGTACGTCTCGATGTCGGAGCTCGCGTACTCGCGCGACGCCATCAGGAACGTCAGGGTGTCGTTCTCGTCGCCGTCGAAGGCGATCGTGACGACCATGCCGGGCTCGACGATGCCGTCGTCCGCCGGCGCTTCGCCGACCTTGGCGTTGTCCAGGAGCTGGGTCAGCTGGCGCACACGGAGCTCCTGCTTGCCCTGCTCCTCCTTGGCCGCGTGGTACCCGCCGTTCTCCCGCAGGTCCCCCTCCTCACGCGCTGCCTCGATCTTCTTGGCGATCTCGGTGCGCGCGGGACCAGACAGGTACTCCAGCTCGGCCTTGAGCTGGTTGTACGCCTCCTGGGTCAGCCAGGTGACGTTGTCGCTGGTCTGGGTCACAGGTGCTCCTCGTAGGTACTGGGAATACAAAGCATCGCCCTACCCAGAAGAATGTTCCTCCACGGGCGGGCGAAACCACGAGCCTAACAATTCCGGCGGGAAAGGGGGAGGACGAAAGCCATCGGAGATGGAGAACCCCTGCTCAGCGGGGTGTGATGCGAGACGTCACCCGGCGTGGCAGCCCATCAGCTCCGCGCTCGTGGCCTGCCGGGTCGTCCGGATCCTCACGACCTGGTCGACGCGCTTCTCACCCTCCTGGCCGATGCGCACGTCCAGCCGGCCGACCTCGCCGCCGTCCTCCGCCAGAGCCCGCAGCGTACAGCTGCCCGTCGCGGCCTCGTCCTTGCGCACCTCGAGGTGGACCTGGACCTCGTCGGCGCCCTCGGTCACATCGAACTTGATCACTTCGGCGCTGATCTTCGTGCCCGCGACGTAGTCGTAGCCGAACCAGCCGACGAGGCCGAGCATGCCCACGCCGAGCACCGCGCCCACGATCCGCAGCTTGCGGTCCGCGCGCTCGTCCGCCGAGCGTCCGTAACGCCCCTGCGGAAGCTTCTCGCCGACAGCCGCCATGATCGTTCCTCTCAAGAGCCGGAGGCAGGAATTTTCCGTCCGCCGATTCGGTCACTATAGGAGTTGCACGACGCGACTATTCATTGAGGATCGAGTCTTGACTGAGCAGCTGCGACTGATGGCCGTGCACGCGCACCCCGACGACGAGTCGAGCAAGGGCGCGGCGACGATGGCCAAGTATGTGTCCGAGGGGGTGGACGTGCTGGTCGTGACCTGCACGGGGGGCGAGCGCGGCTCCATCCTCAATCCGAAGCTCCAGGGCGACACCTACGTGGAGGAGAACATCCACGAGGTCCGCAGGAAGGAGATGGACGAGGCGCGCGAGATTCTCGGCGTGAAGCAGGAGTGGCTCGGCTTCGTCGACTCCGGCCTGCCGGAGGGCGACCCGCTGCCGCCGCTGCCGGAGGGCTGCTTCGCCCTCGAGGACGTCGACAAGGCGGCCGGCGAGCTGGTGCGCAAGATCCGCGCCTTCCGTCCCCAGGTCGTCACGACCTACGACGAGAACGGCGGCTATCCGCACCCCGACCACATCATGACCCACAAGATCACGATGGTGGCGTTCGAGGGGGCGGCCGACCGGGAGAAGTTCCCGGAGTCCGAGTACGGCGAGGCCTACCAGCCGCAGAAGCTCTACTACAACCAGGGCTTCAACCGCCCGCGCACGGTCGCCCTCCACGAGGCGCTGCTCGCACGCGGCCTCGAGTCCCCCTACGGGGAGTGGCTGGAGCGCTGGAAGGAGTTCCAGCGCGCGGAGCGGACGCTGACCACGTACGTGCCCTGCGCCGACTTCTTCGAGACCCGCGACCGGGCGCTGATCGCGCACGCCACGCAGATCGACCCGGAGGGCGGCTGGTTCCGCGTCCCCATGGAGATCCAGCAGGAGGTCTGGCCGACGGAGGAGTACGAGCTGGCGAAGTCGCTCGTCGATACTTCCCTCCCCGAGGACGACCTCTTCGCGGGCATCCGCGACAATGCCTGACATGAGCGCAAGCGCAACCCTCGCAATGACGCACATGGCCACCCTCGCCAAGGAGCTCGACGAGAACAAGGTCACCCCCGGTGTCCTGGGCTTTCTCGTCTTCGCGGCGCTGGCGGTCGGTGTGTGGGCCCTGATGAAGTCCATGAACCGCCACATGGGCCGGGTGAACTTCGAGGAGGCCCCGGACCCGCAGGCCGCGCAGTCCGCGCCCGAGAGCCGCACCACGGGCTCCTCGGCCTGACACCGTCACGCATGGGCCCGGACCGCAGCAGCGGTCCGGGCCCATGGGCTGCCCGGCCGCTACCGTGACGCCTCCACCGGTACGCCCATGACCTCCCGCGCGTGCCGGTTCGGGACCATGCCGAGGTGCCAGGCCTGCCAACCGTCCTCGAGGCGCACACCGCGCTCCAGCATCACCGCCAGGGCCTCGGCGCAGTCCTCCAGCTTGGCGTCGCGCGACGGATGCGTGGCGGCCATCAGCCGGCTCAGCTCCTCCTGGGCCACCACCGTGCCGACCTCGATGCCGCCCGGCGACGCGTACGGCAGGAGCGTGCAGTGCAGGAAGCGGGCCCAGTCGGCGCCGCGCTCGTCGCCGTACGAGGCGAAGAGGGCCGCCGCCTCGCCGCACAGTTCCAGAGCCTGAGGCGCACGGTTGTTGCCCGCGTCGATCATCGCCAGCTCCAGACAGGTCCACGCCTCGCCGTGCGGGAGGCCGATCCGGGAGAAGTCGGCACGGGCGTCGACGAGGAGCTGGCGGGCGAAGCCGGAGTTGCGCAGGTTGCCCGTGCGGGCCGCCAGCTGGTCGCGAGTGACCCGGCCCGAGTGGTGGCGGGCGCAGGCCAGCCCGTACACGTCCCGCATCCGCGAGAACATCGTCCGCGCCCTCTCCAGCTCCCGCACGGCCTGGTCGCGGTCGCCGGCCTCCTCCAGGGCCTGGCCCAGGTAGTACAGCGTCCACGCCTCGCCGCGGGCGTCCTCGCTGTCGCGGTGGCGCGCCAGCGCCCGGCGGAGCTCCTCCACGGCGGGTGCCGGGTCGCCGTCGACGAGGCGGGCGCGCGCCAGCTGGGTCAGCGCCCATGCCTCGCCGCGGTCGTCGTGGGTACGGCCGTACAGCTCCAGGGCCTCCCGCAGCGCGGACTCGGCGGCCGGTACGTCGCCCGTCCGCAGGAACACCTGGCCCAGGTGGAACCGGGTCCACGCCTCGCCGTGCAGCGACTCGCCCTCGCGGTGCAGCGCCAGCGCGGCCTCCAGCAGCCGCACCGCCTCGGCGAGGTTCGCCCGGTCGCGCTCCACGGCCGCGAGGGCGTGCAGCGACCAGGCGCGGTCCTCCACCTGCTCCTCGGAGGCCTGCAGCTCGATCGCCTCGTGCAGCTTGGCCGCGGCCTCCGTGAGGTTTCCCTGGTGGTGCAGCGTGATCCCCAGCGAGCACAGCGCGAGGGCCGCCCCCGCGTCCTGATGCGCGTCCCGGTACAGACCCACCACCGACGAGAGCGTCGTACGCGCCTTGTCCAGTTCACCGAGCTGCCGGGCCGCGATACCCGTGCGCCAGCGCACCGAACGCTCCAGCAGGCCCTGGTCCACGGCCTGCGTGAGCTCGCTGATCTCACCGAGCCGGTAGAGGTCGCCGCGCAGCAGGCAGTAGTCGCACAGCGCGCCCAGCAGCCCGAGCACGGCCTGCTGGTCGACGCCCTCCGCGTGCCGCAGCGCGGACGTGATGAAGCTGGACTCCTCGTCCAGCCAGCGCAGCGCCGCGTCGAGCGAGGGGAAGCCGTACGCCCCGAACTGCCCCGCCCGCGTGGACATCTTTCCGTCGACCATGCGGATCACCGCGCCGGCCAGCTCGGCGTAGTTGTGGATCAGCCGCTCCTGCGCGGCGGCGCGGTCCGGGGCCTCCTCCTCGTCCAGCAGCCGGGCCCGGGCGAAGGCGCGCACCGCGTCGTGCAGCCGGTAGCGCTCGGAGCGCACATGGTCGATCAGCCCTGCCTGTGCCAGGGCCGCCAGCAGCCGCTTCGCCTCCTGGTCGTCGGTGTCCAGCAGCGCCGCCGCTGCCGCCGGGCCGAGCGACGCCCGTCCCGCCAGCGCGAGCCGGCGCAGCAGCCGCTGGGCCGGCTCGGACTGGTCGGTGTAGCGCAGCCACAGCGCCCGCTCGACCGGATCGACCGGCCCGTCGACGGAGTGATGCCGCACGGCACACGCCGCGAGATCCGCCGCCAGCTTGTCGGCGGAGCGCTCGGTGAGCGAGGAGCCCGCCAGCCGCAGCGCCAGCGGCAGCCCGCCGCACAACTCCCGTATCTCGTCGGCCGACTGCGCGTCGTACGGCCCCGGCGAGGGCTCCCCGGCCGCGGCCCGCAGGAGCTCCTCCGCGCCCGCCGCGTCCAGAGCGTCGACCGGCAGCTGGTGCACCCGGGCCGGGACGTCGTCGGGCAGGTCGAGCGGCGTGCGGGACGTCACCAGCACCAGGCTGTCCGACCGCTCCGGTATCAGCGTGCGCACCTGGGCCGGGTCGCTCGCGTCGTCCAGCACGACGGTCACCGGCAGCCCGGTCAGATACTGGTGGTACAGCTCGCCCAGCCGCCGGACCTGCTGCTCGGCGGACGACCTCTCGCGGAACAGCAGCTGCTCGCGTGGGGCGCCGAGTCGGTTCAGCAGGTGCAGCAGCGCGTCACGGGTGGACAGCGGCTGCTCGCTCTCGCCCCGCAGATCGACGACGCAGGCGCCGCGGAACAGGTCCTTGAGGTGCTGTGCCGCCCGCACGGCCAGCGTGGTGCGCCCGGAACCGGGCGCACCGTGGAGCACCACCACCACCGGACGTGTCTGCGTCGACGCGCGGGCGGCGTGCACCCACTGCGTGATCTGCGCCATCTGCTCCCGCCGGCCCGCGAACGGGCCTCCCGGCTCCGGCAGATGCCCGAACGACTGCTCCAGCACGGACCTGCGGCGCGCGGCCGCCGACCGGTCCGCCCCACGGAGCTGCGGCACCGCAGCGGCCTTCTTCGCGGTCGTGGTCCGTGTGGACGAGGCCAGCATCCGCTGCTGGTCCAGGAACGGGCGGATGCCCCGCACCTCCAGGGCGGTCAGCCACTGCAGCCGCAGCTGCTCCGCGCCGCCCGGCTGTCCCAGGGCCCCGGCCCTGCGGTGCGCGGCCGGCCAGTGCGAGGCGGTCACCTTGGCGACGGTGGTCGCCGCCCCGGCCACGGCGACGACGGCGCCGGCGCCGAACGCCGTGCCCGCGGCCGTCCCGAGTGCCACGTCCGCGCCGACGGCGGCGGCAGCGGCAACGGCGGTGACAAGAACGGGTGCTGAGAGGTTCTTCCGGCTGAACCGTTCGGACAGCGGCAGCTGCCCCGCCTCCGCCTCCGTGAGCGCCTGCTCGTACGCTGCGTACTCCTCGCTCGCGCTCGCCGCCATGGAGTCGAACTCCGCGCGGACCCGGGACAGCAGCAACTGCCCGTCGGTCCGCCCGCCGCTGCGCCGCACCTCTTCCTCCACGGCGCGCCCCAACAGCCGTTCCGCTTCAGCCCGGTGGCTGTCCCGCATGTATGTCCCCCGTCCCCCGGGAAAGACCCGGTTTCCGTGTGGCTACCCATCTGTTGCGCCGTCAAGTGTCGTTGCCGCGGGGAGGAAGTGCGAGGGGTTCCGGTGGGGACGGGGCGGGAGCGGCCCTCGGCTCAGAGCGCGCCGAGGTCGGCCTCGACGGCGAACGGCGCCACGGCCTTCACCACGCCGGTGAACACGTCCGCGTCCCGGTAGACGCTGGTCGCCGGGTCCAAGACGTACGTGTAGACGAGCGGGACGCCCGTCGCCGCCTGTTCGACGCGCCAGTAGAACGGGATGCCGGCTCGTGCGTACTGGTCGACCTTGACGACTCGGTCCGTGGTCTCCGAACCGGGCGACACGACCTCGACGACCAGCAGTACGTGCTCAGGCCTGGTGGGCGTGATGTCGATCGCGTCCGCCCGGTAGACGGTCACGTCCGGCCTGCGGTTCGACAGGGGCACGTCCTGGAGGCGGACGTCGAAGTCGGTGTCGGCGTTCCACTCCGGGCCGGCCGCCGCGTCCAGTGCGTTCGCGAGGATGCGTGCCAGGCGGTTGTGCCGCTTCGAGGCGCTGGGGCTCACGACGACCATCCCGTCCACGATCTCGATGCCCGAGCACTGCTCCTCGCTCCAGGAGTCGTACTGCTCGGCGGTCACCTGCTCATGCATCCATTCGGGAGGGACCATCTCCGCGCCCATGGAAGGACCTCCCTGTACCAGCTCGACGGGATGAGGCCGTACCAGGCTCAGGGTAGTCCCGTGATCCCGGTACGCAGGCCGCGCGCTGTGGGCAGGCCGTTGCGGGGCGGGCGGCGGTCTCATGCTGCCGCGCCGGTCGTCCGGGAGGTGGCCTCGCAGGCGGGGCAGCGGCCCGGTACCGGGGCGCGGAAGGCGCGGTCGCAGTCGTCGCAGTTCTGGAGCGGGTCGGGGAGGGTCGGCTGCGGGGCAGGAGGGAGCGGTGGGGGCAGGAGGGCCGTGAGGCGGTGGGCGAGCAGGCCGGCGGGGCGGACGATCGGGCCGCCCGGCAGGGCCGCCGTGAGAGTGCGGTGGACCGCCTGCGGTTCGATGCCGCGCTCCAGCCAGCGGTCCCCCGCCGGGCGCGAGTCGGCGGGTGTTCGGGACGGGGAGCAGCAGCCGGGACGCCTCTGCCCCGTTCGTGCCATGCCCCGTGCCGCGCGAGCTCCCCCGCGACGGCTGCGCGAGGATGGGGGTATGGCGAACCGACTTGCGCAGGCCACGTCCCCGTACCTCCTCCAGCACGCCGAGAACCCCGTCGACTGGTGGCAGTGGGAGCCTGCCGCCTTCGAGGAGGCGAGGCGGCGCAACGTGCCGGTGTTCCTGAGCGTCGGGTACAGCAGCTGCCACTGGTGTCATGTGCTCGCGCACGAGAGCTTCGAGGACGCGGACACCGCCGCGTGCATGAACGAGCACTTCGTCAACATCAAGGTCGACCGCGAGGAGCGGCCCGACGTCGACGCCGTGTACATGGAGGCCGTGCAGGCGGCGACCGGGCAGGGCGGCTGGCCGATGTCCGTGTGGATGACCGCCGAGGGGGAGCCGTTCTATTTCGGTACGTACTTCCCGCCCGCGCCCCGGCACGGGATGCCGTCCTTCCGGCAGGTGCTGGAGGGTGTCGGCGAGGCGTGGACCGGGCGGCCGGAGGAGGTGGCCGAGGTCGCGCAGAAGATCACCCGCGATCTGGCGTCGCGCTCCCTCGCGCACGGCGGGCAGGGCGTACCGGGCGAGGAGGAGCTCGCGGGCGCCCTGCTCGGGCTGACCCGGGACTACGACGAGCGGCACGGCGGGTTCGGCGGTGCGCCGAAGTTCCCGCCGTCGATGGTCCTCGAGTTCCTGCTGCGGCATCATGCCCGCACAGGCGCGGAGGGCGCCCTGGAGATGGCCGCGCACACCTGTGAGGCGATGGCGCGCGGCGGGATCTACGACCAGCTCGGGGGCGGGTTCGCCCGGTACTCGGTGGACCGCGAGTGGGTGGTGCCGCACTTCGAGAAGATGCTCTACGACAACGCCCTCCTGTGCCGCGTCTACGCCCACCTGTGGCGGGCCACCGGCAGCGCTCTGGCACGGCGGGTCGCGCTGGAGACCGCGGACTTCCTGGCGCGTGAGATGCGCACCGCCGAAGGCGGCTTCGCCTCCGCGCTGGACGCGGACAGCGACACGGCGGACGGCGGTCACGCCGAGGGCGCGTTCTACGTGTGGACGCCGGCGCAGCTGCGCGAGGTGCTCGGCGACGAGGACGGGGCGCGGGCGGCCGGGCTGTACGGGGTGACCGACGAGGGCACCTTCGAGGAGGGCGCGTCGGTGCTGCGGCTCCCGGCGGGTGAGCCGGACGAGGGGCTGCGGGCGCGACTGCTCGCGGCCCGCGAGGAGCGGCCGCGTCCGGGCCGGGACGACAAGGTGGTGGCGGCCTGGAACGGGCTGGCGATCGCCGCGCTCGCCGAGACCGGCGCGTACTTCGACCGACCGGACCTGGTCGAGCGGGCCACGGAGGCGGCGGATCTGCTGGTGCGGGTGCACATGGACTTCTCCGCGGGCGGCGTGCGTCTCGCCCGCACGTCCAAGGACGGCAAGGCCGGCGCCAACGCGGGTGTGCTCGAGGACTACGCCGACGTGGCGGAGGGTTTCCTCGCCCTCGCGGCGGTCGGCGGCGAGGGCACCTGGCTGGAGTTCGCCGGCTTCCTGCTGGACATCGTCATCGACCAGTTCACCGCGGAGGGCGGGGCGCTGTACGACACCGCGCACGACGCGGAGCAGCTGATCCGGCGGCCCCAGGACCCCACCGACAACGCCGCGCCCTCCGGCTGGTCGGCGGCTGCCGGCGCGCTTCTGCTGTACGCGGCACACACCGGTTCGGAGGCCCACCGCGCCGCCGCGGAAGGCGCGTTGGGGGTGGTGAAGGCGCTGGGCCCGCATGCTCCGCGGTTCATCGGCTGGGGGCTCGCGGTGGCGGAGGCGCTGCTGGACGGTCCGCGGGAGGTGGCGGTCGTCGGCCCTGCGGGCGACCCGTCGGTACGGGAGTTGCACCGTACGGCGCTGCTGGCCACGGCGCCGGGGCCGGCCGTCGCTGTGGGCGAGCCGGACAGTGACGAGTTTCCTCTGCTTCGGAACCGTCCGCTGGTGAACGGCAGTTCGGCGGCCTATGTCTGCCGCGGATTCGTGTGCGATTCACCGACCACAAGCGCATCAGAACTTGTCCGAAAACTCACCAACTGAGAGCAGAACAACAGAATTTAACGGACGAGCACCGGAACGCAATCCTCCGCCTCTATTGTCCTGAACGAACGAAAGTCGGCGTGCGTACTGGGGAGTGCGCGCGTGGGGGAAGCGTGCCGGCGGCCAGGGGGGTCCTTGCCGCGGCGCGAGGGGCCTAGGGGGGCTTGTGCTCATATCGGTGTTCGTTGCTGCCATTTCGGTGGCGCTTTTCTGGATGGCGGCTTTCACGCTGTGGTGGCAGATGCATGCCTGGCGTACGCCGGAAACTCTCGCGGCGACGCGATTCGACCGCCCGGACGGCGGCGTAGGACTGTCGTTCTCGTTGCTGCTGCCGGCCCGCCACGAGCAGGCGGTGCTGGAGCACACCATCGAGCGGCTGCTGGAATCCAGCCACTCCAACTTCGAGATCATCGTGATCGTCGGACACGACGACCCCGAGACGACCGCAGTCGCCGAACGGGCCGCCCGGCGCGACCCGGTCCGGGTGCGGGTCATCACCGACACCCATGAGGTCAAGAACAAACCCAAGGCGCTCAACACCGCGCTGCCGCACTGCCGCGGCGACATCGTCGGCGTCTTCGACGCGGAGGACCAGGTCCACCCCGAGCTGCTGGCCCACGTCGACCACGCCTTCACCTCCACCGGCGCCGACGTGGTCCAGGGCGGGGTGCAGCTGATCAACTTCCACTCCAGCTGGTACAGCCTGCGGAACTGCCTCGAGTACTTCTTCTGGTTCCGCAGCAGGCTCCACCTGCACGCGCAGAAGGGCTTCATCCCGCTCGGCGGCAACACCGTCTTCGTACGGACGACGGTGCTGCGCGAGGCCGACGGCTGGGACCCGAACTGTCTCGCGGAGGACTGCGACCTCGGCGTGCGGCTGTCGTCCGTGGGCAAGAAGGTCGTCGTCGCGTACGACAGCGACATGGTCACCCGGGAGGAGACCCCGGGCACCCTGATGAGCCTGCTCAAACAGCGCACCCGCTGGAACCAGGGCTTCCTCCAGGTCTACCGCAAGAAGGACTGGAAGCAACTGCCGGGACGGGGGCAGCGGATGCTGGCCCGCTACACCCTGATGACGCCTTTCCTGCAGGCCTATTCCGGCGTGATCATCCCGCTGAACGTCGCGATCGCGCTCTTCCTCGACGTACCCGTCGGGATCGCCATCGTGACCTTCCTGCCGCTGATCACGGCCATGGTGACCTTCGTCTTCGAGATCGTCGGACTGCACGACTTCGGCAAGCAGTACGGCATGCGGGTCCGGGCCGTCCACTACCTCAAGCTCATCCTCGGCGGGCCCTTCTACCAGGTACTGCTGGCCGGCGCCGCCGTGCGCGCGGTCTGGCGGGAGCAGCGCGGCCGTAACGAGTGGGAGCTGACGAGCCATGTCGGCGCGCACCTCACCGACGTGACCGAGATGAGAGAGGACGCCCGACGGTGACGACGACCCTGCCTCCGGCCCCCGAAGCCACCGAGCCGGTCCCGGCCGCCCGCACGTCGGCGACCGCCGCCGACATCACTCCCGTACACCTGCGCAGGGTCGTACGGTTCCGCAGCTCGCGGCCCGACCTGCTGCTGTGCGGCGCACTGCTCTGCGTGATCCTGCTCGTCCAGGGCTGGAACATCACCCACTTCCCGACGCTCAGCGACGACGAGGGCACGTATCTCGCGCAGGCGTGGGCGGTGCAGCAGGGCGAGGGCCTTGCCCACTACACGTACTGGTACGACCACCCGCCCCTCGGCTGGATCCAGATCGCGTTCCTGACCTGGATACCGTCGCTGATCGCGCCCGAGACGATGACCGTCGCCTCGATGCGCTTCGCCATGCTCGCCGTCAGCGCGGCGTGCGCCGTGCTGCTGTACGTGCTGGCGCGCCGGCTGTTCCTGCCGCGGTGGGCGGCAGGGCTCGCGATGGCCCTGTTCGGCCTCTCGCCGCTCTCCGTCGTCCTGCAGCGCGAGATCTTCCTCGACAACATCGCCGTGATGTGGATGCTGTTGGCCTTCTGCCTGGCGGCGTCGCCCAATCGGCACCTGTGGCACCACTTCGCCGCCGGGCTCACGGCCGCCGTCTCCGTGCTCACCAAGGAGACGATGCTGGTGGTGTTGCCGGCGCTGCTGGTGACCATGTGGCGGCACAGTCACCGGGACACCCGTAAGTTCGCGGTGACCGGTGCGATCACGGCCTGCGCGCTGATCGGTCTGTCGTACCCCCTCTTCGCCCTGCTGAACAACGAACTGTTCCCGGGCGAGGGCCATGTCTCGCTGATCGACGGCATCACCTACCAGATGAGCCGTGAGGGCTCCGGCTCCATCTTCGACACCGGCTCCGGCTCGCACGGAGTGTTCCGCTCGTGGCTCTACTACGACCACGTCCTGCCGCTCGGCGGCCTCGCGGGGGCGGCCCTGCTGCTGCTCACCCTGCGCTGGTCGGTCACGGCACGGGCGCTCGCGGGCCCCGCGCTCGTCGTGGCGATCCTCGCGGTCGTCGCGATGCGCCCGTCGGGCTACCTGCCCGCCATGTACGTGATCCAGGCCCTGCCCTTCCTGGCGCTGGTCCTGGCGGCGGCCGCGGCGAGCGTGGCCCACGCGGTACTGAGGCGGCCGCTCGGCCGCACGTCGCCGACGGGGCAGCACCACGTCCCTCCGGCGGACGGAAAACGGCAGCCCCGGAGCGACTCGGGTCGGCCCGGTCCGCGCAGGACCGCGCGCATCATCGTGGCCGCCCTCCTCGCCCTCGCGGCCACCGCCTACATCGCGCCCCGCTGGTTCGACGGCAACCGCGCCGCCCTCACCGTCGACGCCAACGCCCCCTACCGCGCCGCCGCGGCCTGGATGCAGAACGAGGTCGACGACCCCGCCCGCACCCGCGTCCTCGTCGACGACGCCCTCTGGCTGGATCTCGTGCACGACGGTTTCGAACCCGGCACCGGGGCGATCTGGTTCTACAAGGCGGACCTCGACCCCGCCGTGACGAAGACGATGCCCCGCGGATGGCGCGACATCGACTACGTCGTCTCCTCTCCGACCGTACGGCGCGACGCCGTGGACCTGCCCAACGTCAAGGCCGCTCTGGAGCATTCGACGCCGGTCGCCGTGTTCGGCGAGGGCGAGGACCGCATCGAGATCCGCAGGATCGCTGGAGGCGAACTGTGACCACCCCCCGTACGGGCGCCGAGGAACTCGGCGATCCGGAGCTGAGTGCTACCCAGGTGGCCGAGCCAGGCGCCGTCACCATCGTCGTCCCGACCTTCAACGAGTCCGGAAACATCCGCGAACTGCTGCGGCGGCTCACCGAGTCCGTGCCGTCCCGGCTGCCGTGCGAGGTCCTGTTCGTCGACGACTCCACCGACGACACGCCGGAGGTGATCCGCAGCGCAGCCCAGGACTGCCCCTTTCCGGTCGACGTGCTGCACCGGGACACCCCGACCGGAGGACTGGGCGGCGCGGTCGTCGAAGGCATGCGGAAGGCGGGCTCCGACTGGATCGTCGTCATGGACGCCGATCTGCAGCACCCCCCTGCGCTCGTACCGGAGTTGGTCGCGGCGGGGGAGCAGGCGGGCGCGGACCTCGTCGTCGCCAGCCGCTACATCCGCGGCGGCAGCCGGGAAGGGCTCGCGGGCGGCTACCGCATCGCCGTGTCGCGCGGCGCGACCTGGCTGACCAAGGGCCTGTTCCCCAGGCGGCTGCGGGGGATCAGCGACCCGATGAGCGGCTTCTTCGCCATCCGGCGCAGCGTGGTGACCGCAGACGTGCTCAAGCCCCTCGGCTACAAGATCCTGCTGGAGCTGGCGGTGCGCTGCCGGCCGGAGACCGTCGCCGAGGTGCCGTTCGTCTTCCAGGACCGCTTCGCGGGGGAGTCGAAGTCGACGGCGAAGGAGGGCATGCGCTTCCTCGGGCATCTCACCGGGCTGCGCACCGCGTCGCCGGTCGCCCGGATGATCGGCTTCGGGCTGATCGGACTGACGGGCTTCGTACCGAACCTGCTCGGACTGCACCTGCTGACCGGTGCGGGCATGCACTACCTGCCGGCCGAGATCGTGGCCAACCAGTTCGGCGTGGTGTGGAACTTCCTCCTCATCGAGGTGCTGCTGTTCCGCGACCGCCGACGACACCGGCACTGGGCGGACCGGGTGGGCCGTTTCGCGCTGCTCGCCAATGCCGATCTGCTGCTGCGCATCCCGCTGATCGCACTGTTCGTGTCGTGGCTGGACATGGCGGTGCTGCCGGCGACGGCGCTGGCGCTGCTGACCACGTTCGTCGTGCGGTTCGCCGCCACGGAGGCGCTGGTCTATCTGCCGCGCCGGAAGAAGACCGCCTCCCGCGTGGCGCCGCAGGCCGACGTGCGCGTCAGCTCCTGACCCCCCGGCCCGGCCCCCGCTCGAACGCCACCATCCGCAAGCCCTGGTAGAGAGCCGCACGAAGGGAACCGCCATGTCACCACCGTCCCCGGCCGCCCGCCGCCGCAGACGCCGAACGGCGCTGCTCGCCGTCGGCGCCATGACCACGGCTCTGCTGATGTCAGCGCCCCAGGCGGCCCAGGCGGGACCGCCGAACCTGATCTCCAACCCGGGCTTCGAGACGGCGGGCAGCGGCGACATGCCGGCCTGCTGGTCGAAGTCCGGCTGGGGCGACAACGACTACACCTTCGAGGCCGTCGCCGACGCCCATTCCGGCTCCAAGGCGATGAAGGTCTCGCTGACCCGCCGTGTCGACGGCGACCGCAAGGCCCTGATCACCGAGACCATGGCCTGCGCGCCGCAGGTGACACAGGACCGGCAGTACGACCTCTCCCTCTGGTACAAGTCCACCACCCCCGACACGTCCGTGACGCTCTTCCGGCACGACACCACGGCGGGCTGGCAGTACTGGACGGACCTCAAGGCCCTCGAGATGAGCGCCGGTTACCAGCGCGCCGAGGTCCGCACCCCCGCGGTGCCGCCCGGGACCGACCGGATCGCCTGGGGCGTGTCCGTGTACGGCACCGGCTCGGTCACCACCGACGACTACGTGATGGAGGAGGTGTCCGTCCCAGCGCCCGACCCGCAGTGCACGGGCACGCCCGAAGAGTGCCTGAAGGGCCGCTGGGACGTCCTGCCGGTGCAGAACCCGGTGCGCTCCATGCACTCGGTCGTGATGCACAACGGCAAGGTGCTGGTCATCGCGGGCTCGGGCAACGACCCGGCGCTGTTCGAGGCGGGTACGTTCACCTCCGCGGTGTACGACCCGGCGAACGGCACCTTCCGTACGATCCCGACGCCGGTCGACATGTTCTGCGCGGGCCATGTGCAGCTCCAGGACGGCAAGGTCCTGATCATGTCCGGCAACAAGGGCTATCCGTCCGCGGACGGCTCGATCGGCTACCAGGGCCTGAAGGACTCGTTCGTCTTCGACCCGGCGACCGAGACCTACACCCGCACGAACGACATGAACGGCGGCCACTGGTACCCGTCGGCGACGATCCTCGGAAACGGTGACGTCCTCTCGTTCGGCGGGCTGAAGGAGGACTCGACCGGCAACGTGACCGCCGAGAAGTTCTCCGCCGCGCAGAACAAGTGGCTGCCGATGAACGAGGTCAACCAGACCTGGTCGTACTGGGGTCTGTACCCGTCGATGATCCTGATGCAGGACGGCCGCCTCTTCTACTCCGGCAGCCACACCTTCGGCAACGGCACCCCCGGCACCGGCGCGTCGATCTACGACTACGACGCCAACACCATCACCGACGTCCCCGGTCTCCAGGCCAAGGACGAACGCGACGAGTCGGCGAGCGTGCTGCTGCCGCCCGCGCAGGACCAGCGGGTGCTGACGATCGGCGGCGGCAACAACGAGACCAATCCCGTCGCCAACCGCTTCACCGACATCGTCGACCTCAAGCAGCCCAACCCGGCCTATGTGCACGGCCCGTTGCTCCCCCAGGGCGAGGTCGACCAGGGCCAGGGCCGCCGCCCGCAGACGGGCGCGGAGGGCAAGATGTACGTCTCTGCCGTGCTGCTGCCGGACGGCAAGGTCTTCGAGACCGGCGGCGCGCTGCACGACCGTGCCGACCCGGTGTACGAGGCGTCGTTCTTCGACCCGGCGACGAACACCTACGAGCCGGGGCTCGCGACCGACCCGATCCCGCGCGGCTACCACTCGTCGTCGTTCCTGCTGCCCGACGGCAGGGTGATGTCGGTCGGCGACAATCCGGGCAACGGCACGTACAACCACAACGTGTCGATCTACACGCCGCCCTACCTGCTGAAGGGGGCGCGCCCGCAGATCACCTCGGTGATCGACGGCGAGTGGACGTACGGGGACACCCAGCGGATCACGGTCGACCGGCCCATCGCCAAGGCGGAGCTGATCCGCCCGGCGGCGGTCACGCACTCGTCCGACCCGAACCAGCGCTTCGTGGACCTGCCGATGACGGTCGACGGCAACAACGTCGACCTCAACGTCACCAGCAACCCGAACCTGGCGCCGCCAGGCTGGTACATGCTCTTCGCCGTCGACGCGAACGGTGTGCCGTCGGTGGCCGAGTGGGTGCACCTGGGCGGGCCGCAGGCCATGGCCGCCGACGCACCCTCGGCGCATGTCCACGAGTTCGCGGACGCGCCCGCGAAGGCACCGAAGAAGAAGCAGAAGAAGCGGACGTCGGTACCGGTGGATCCGCAGATCGCCGGCTGCGACCGGCACTACGGCAGTGCCGGCGTGTGCGTGCCGACCGTCTTTCCGAAGAAGGTCAGGGCCACGACGGCGGCCCGCTGCGAGTGGCTGGCGTCCCACGACTACGGCCGCCTGAAGGTCAACGGCCAGGACGACCCGCTGCGTCTCGACCCGAACCGCGACGGTGTGGCGTGCGGGAAGGGGGACGTACGCAGGCGGTGAGCGCCTGACGGTGCGCCGGCCCCTGCCCCCCGAGGGGGGCGGGGCCCGGTTGCGTGTCAGGAGCCGTCGCTGGTACCGAGGGCCTGGACGTCGATCATGCTGTACGCCTCGTGCACGTAGACGTTGGTCAGCCGCGGACTGCGGTAGTTCAGGGTCTTGTCGGCGACGATCGGCAGGTAGTAGGCCCCGTCGGTGAGCCGGTGGTTGATGTCCCGGTGGATCCGGTCGGCCTCGGACCTGTCGGTCTCGGCGGACACCTTGTCGAACAGCTCGTCGATACGGGGGTCGTCGACCTGGGCGTAGTTGGTGTTGCCGCTCGGAGTGATGAGACGGCTGTCGGCCAGCGGCCGGAGGTAGCCCGTGCCGGTGGGGAAGTCGGCGCCCCAGCCCAGCATGAGCATGCCGATCCCCTTCTTCTTCACCGTGGCGGGGGTGCTGATCGTCTCGTAGAAGGTCGTGAAGTCGTCGATCTGCTCGATGTCGAGGGTGATGTCCACGACGGCCAGGTCGTTCTGCAGGGCGGCGGCGGCCGCGACGTCGTCGGTGTTCCCCCTGCGCACGGCGAGCTTGACGGTGAATCCGCCGGGCTTGCCGCACGCCCGCAGCGCCTCCCTGGCCTTGTCGGGCTGCGGCTTGCCCTTGGTCAGGCCGAACGGGTCGTAGTCGTCGGAGCTCAGGATGGTCGGAGGCAGCATGTTGCCGTGCAGCGAGCCGGCCGTCGGACCGCCGCGAGCGGTCCGCAGAGTGTTGGTACCGGCCGCGTACACCACCGCTTCACGGCAGTGCTGGTTGTCGAGCGGCGCGGTCTTCGAGACCATCGTGACCATGCGGAGGTAGCCGCTGTGCGGGTTGTCCGCGTCGGCCTTCAACTTCGGATCGTTGAGCACCTTCGAGACGCTGTCCGGCTCCAGACCGGTCTGGGAGGCGTCCAGATCGACTGCGCCCGACAGCAGCTCCTCGTTCACGTGGTCGGGGTCGGGCCAGATGTTCAGTTCGACGCGGTCCGGCAACGCCTTGCGGACCGGGTCGGTCTTCCGGTCCCAGTTCTCGTTGCGGACGAGCACCAGCTTCTCGCCCGGCTTGTACGAGTCGAACTTGTAGGGACCGGAGGAGACGGGCCTCAGTCCGTACTTGTCGCGGGTGTCCTTCTCCCGCGGGACGGGGGCCGTCGCTCCCATGGCCAGCAGGTAAGGGAACTGGGAGTCGATCTCGGCCAGATGGAAGACGAGCGTGAGGTCGTTCGGCGTCTTGATCGACCGCAGCCCGGACTTGGCTTTGTACGGGCCCGGATAGTTCTGCTCCTGGCCCAGGGACTCGATGAAGTAGGTGGGGCCGCCGCTGATCGCGTCCTGCGCGAAGACGCGCTCGATGCCGTACTTGACGTCCTTGGCGGTGATCGGTGAACCGTCCTCGAACGTCAGCCCCGGCCTCAGCCTGACGGTGTAGGTCGTGCCGTCGGGAGACACCTCCGGCTGTGCCGCGGCCAGGTCCGGAACGAGGCCGAGGCCCTTCTTGCCCGGCTCGGCGGAGTACGTCAGCAGCGTGCGGGTGTACAGGCGCTGCATGTTCCAGACCCAGCCGGAGTAGGAGCGCGCCGGGTCCCAGGAGTCGGCGTCCGAGGAACTGCCCAGCCGCAGGGTGCCCCCCTGCTTGGACGACGCGTTGACGACGTTGCCGACCGCGGCGTCGAAGCCGGTGGCGGGGGTCGAGGAGCCCTGACTGCTGTCCTTCGCCTGTTCTTTGCCCTGCGTCCCGCCCTTGTCCTTCCCCTGGTTGAGGAGGAGAGCGGTGACGCCGCCACCTGCGACGAGGGCCACGGCGAGGGCGATCGCCGCGATACGACGACGGTGCGCGCGGGCGGGTCCGTTCGCGGGAGGACGTGTCGCGGACGACGGGTACGTGGCCGGCGGCCCGGTGACAAGGGGCGCCTGGGGGAACGGTGGTCGGGTGACGGGCGGCGCGGGGTATCCCGATGGCCCTGCTGTGACGGGGCCGGGGGCGGGAGCCGCCTGGCCGGACGCGAACGGCGGGACGGTCGGCGGCGCGGGAGGAGCGGGCGGCGCCGTGGGACGCTTCGCGAGATCGATCCGGGGATCGGGCGCGGGCACCGGCGCGGCGTTCGGAGTGTCCCCGGCGGCGGTCCCCGACGCCCGGGCGAGGAGTGCCTCCCCCACCGCCTCCGGGAGCCAGTCGGTCTCCTTCGGCACCCAGCCCGCGAGCGTCTGACCGCTCGGCTCGCCGAGCAACTGCGCGAACTCCGAGAGCAGTTGGGGCACGGTCGGCCGCAGGGCGGGATCCTTCTGCAGGCACCGCGCGATGAAGTCGGCGCCAGGCGGCAGGCCCTGCAGGTTGGGGTCCTCGTACACGGCGCGGAAGTTCACCGAGTGCGGAGCGCCGGTCCCGAACGGGCCAAACCCGGTGGCGGCGAAGGCCAGCACCGCGCCCAGCGAGAACACGTCGCTGGCGGGGCCGACCGGCTGTCCCGTCACCTGCTCCGGTGACATGAACCCGGGGGAGCCGATCACCATCCCCGTCTGGGTGAGGCTGCTCGCCTCGGCGACGATCGAGATGCCGAAGTCGATCACCCGTGGCCCGTCGCCGGCGAGCAGCACGTTCGACGGCTTCAGGTCGCGGTGGATGAGTCCCGCGCCGTGGATGGCCTCCAGGGCTTCGACGAGCCCGGCGCCCAGGACGAGCAGCGAGCGCCGGGGCCACGCACCGTGGCTGTCCACCGCTTCGTCGAGCGGCAGCCCCGGAACATAGGCGGTGGCGAGCCAGGCGGGC
This sequence comes from Streptomyces sp. NPDC006283, assembly GCF_040613325.1. NCBI lineage: Bacteria > Bacillati > Actinomycetota > Actinomycetes > Kitasatosporales > Streptomycetaceae > Streptomyces > Streptomyces sp. NPDC006283. The sequence goes on from NZ_JBEXRZ010000094.1 coordinate 18,579, forward strand.
GAGCCGGTGGGATCCGCGTCGACCACGGCTGCCGTGAAGAACCCGGTGACCCGGCGGGCGGCCTCGACCTCGCGGGCGAAACGGCGCTGGAAGTCCGGGTCCTCCGCCAGCTCGGCGCGCACCACCTTGACCGCGACCATCCGGCCGCTGGTGGAGCGCCCCAGGTACACGCGGCCCATGCCGCCCGCCCCCAAGCGTGCGAGGATCCGGTACCGGCCCACCTGCCGTGGATCTGCCGCATCCAGCTCTTGCAACGCCGCCCCCAGTCCTGACCCCACCCCCGCGGGATCGTCGGAGACGATTACACCAGATCACTCACGGCCGACGCCCCGCGGCAACTCAGCCGCGCTGCAGCCGCAGGCCGCCCTTGAGCACGTCCAGCGCGCGGTCCACGAGCGCGACCGGATCGTCGTCCAGACCGCGCTCGGCCCAGTGGAACAGTGTCTCCCGCAGCGCGCCCATGACCGCGGCGGTGAAGACCCGTACTTCCAGGTCGTCCGGGTCCCGACCGGCCCGGTCGGCGATGGGGCGGGCGAGCAGCTGTGAGGTCCCGGTCATGGTCTCGGTCATACGGGCGCGCACGGCAGGGGCCTCGAGCAGGAGACGGGCCCGCTGCCGCATCTCCTCGGGCTCGTTCTCGAGGGCCGCGGCGACGACCTCGGTCAGGATGAGCCGCAGGGACTCGAGCGGCGGTTCGTCCACGGGCCGCGCCCGCAGCAACGACACCAGGACGGGGTCGTACTCGTCGGTGAGGACGATGTCTTCCTTGGCGGGGAAGTAACGGAAGACCGTGGAGGGGGAGACCTCGGCCGCCGCCGCGATCTGCTCTACGGTGGTCGCTTCGTACCCCTGCTCGGCGATCAGCCGGTACGCGGCCCTGCGGATGGCCATACGGGTCTTGATCTTCTTGCGCTCCCGCAGTCCCGGCGGGGGCTGGGGCTGTTCGAGCGGGAGATGTGCGGAGGCGGCCATGGACGTCATTGTCGGGCATCGGCCGCTGCCCCGATCAAGCCCCGACAGCCTCGGTGAGGCCCCGGGCCGCCGTCGCCGGTCCGGCGACGGCGCCCGTTCACACGTGCCGGTACGCCACCAGCGAGATCCCCACGTAGTGGACGATGAACGCCGCCAGCGTCAGCGAGTGGAACACCTCGTGGAAGCCGAACCAGCGGGGTGACGGGTTGGGCCGCTTCAGCCCGTAGATCACCCCGCCCGCGCTGTAGAGCAGGCCGCCGACGATCACCAGGACCAGGACGGCGATGCCGCCCTCGCGCATGAAGTCGGGCAGGAAGAAGACCGCCGCCCAGCCCATCGCTATGTAGCAGGGGGTGTAGAGCCAGCGCGGCGCCCCGACCCAGAAGACCCGGAAGGCGATGCCCGCCACCGCCGCTGCCCAGACCGCCCAGAGCAGCACGCGTCCGGTGGAGTCGGGGAGCAGGAGCAGGGTGAGCGGGGTGTAGGTGCCCGCGATGATCAGGAAGATGTTCGCGTGGTCCAGCCGGCGCAGCACGGCCGTGGCCCTGGGCCCCCAGTTGCCCCGGTGGTAGAGGGCGCTCACGCCGAAGAGCAGGCATGCGGTCAGTACGTAGATGCCGCAGGCGATCTGGGCGCGTGTCGAGTCCGCCAGGGCCGTGAGGACGATTCCGGCGACCAGGACGGCGGGAAACATGCCTGCGTGCAGCCAGCCGCGCAGCCTCGGCTTCACCGGCGGTGGATCGATCTCGGTCACTTCGGGCACGGCTGAAGTCATGGCCGCATGTTACCTACGCAACCGTAGGTAACATCGACAGTGGCGATGCTCACGTGAGAGGACCTCTGGACATATGGGCATTCGGCATCGATGATCAGATGAGTGCGGTCGGCACCGGATGAGCGCCAGCCAAAAGTAGGTACGAAGCATCCGGGTCGCAGCCCCCACGGGGCACAAACCTATAAACCCCTCATTTAGGAGCGATCGTGGCGCGCGACATCGCGGCTCCCAGCGTCCCCACCAATCACCAGGAACTGATCTCCTGGGTCGACGAGATCGCGGCAATCACGCAGCCGGACAACATCGTCTGGTGCGACGGTTCCGAGGCCGAGTACGAGCGACTGGCTGAGGAACTGGTCGCGAAGGGCACGTTCCGGAAACTCGACCCGATCAAGCGCCCGAACTCGTACTACGCCGCGTCCGACCCCACCGATGTCGCCCGCGTGGAGGACCGCACCTTCATCTGCTCCGAGAAGGAGGAGGACGCCGGCCCGACGAACCATTGGAAGGCTCCCGCGGAGATGAAGGACATCTTCGCCGGTGAGAAGGGCATCTTCCGCGGCTCCATGAAGGGCCGGACGATGTACGTCGTCCCGTTCTGCATGGGCCCGCTCGGCTCGGACCTGTCCGCGATCGGCGTCGAGATCACCGACTCCGCCTACGTCGCCGTCTCCATGCGCACCATGACCCGCATGGGGCAGCCCGTCCTCGACGAGCTCGGCAGCGACGGCTTCTTCGTCAAGGCCGTCCACACGCTGGGCGCGCCCCTCGCGGAGGGCGAGGCCGACGTCCCGTGGCCCTGCAACTCCACCAAGTACATCTCGCACTTCCCCGAGACCCGTGAGATCTGGTCCTACGGCTCCGGTTACGGCGGCAACGCCCTGCTCGGCAAGAAGTGCTACGCCCTGCGCATCGCGTCCGTCATGGCCCGCGACGAGGGCTGGCTCGCCGAGCACATGCTGATCCTCAAGCTGACCCCGCCGCAGGGCGAGGCCAAGTACGTTGCCGCCGCCTTCCCGTCCGCCTGCGGCAAGACCAACCTCGCCATGCTGGAGCCCACGATCTCCGGCTGGACGGTCGAGACCATCGGCGACGACATCGCCTGGATGCGCTTCGGCGAGGACGGCCGCCTCTACGCGATCAACCCCGAGGCCGGCTTCTTCGGCGTCGCGCCCGGCACCGGCGAGCACACCAACGCCAACGCCATGAAGACCCTCTGGGGCAACGCGGTCTTCACCAACGTCGCACTCACCGACGACAACGACGTCTGGTGGGAGGGCATGACCGAGGAGTCCCCGGCCCACCTCACGGACTGGAAGGGCAACGACTGGACGCCCGAGTCCGGGACCCCGGCCGCCCACCCCAACGCCCGCTTCACCGTCCCCGCCTCGCAGTGCCCGATCGCGGCGCCCGAGTGGGAGGACCCGAAGGGCGTTCCGATCTCGGCGATCCTCTTCGGCGGCCGCCGCGCCTCCGCGGTCCCGCTCGTGACCGAGTCCTTCGACTGGAACCACGGTGTCTTCCTGGGCGCGAACGTCGCGTCGGAGAAGACCGCCGCCGCCGAGGGCAAGGTCGGCGAGCTGCGCCGCGACCCGTTCGCCATGCTGCCGTTCTGCGGCTACAACATGGGCGACTACATGGCGCACTGGATCAAGGTCGGCGCGAACGCCGACGCGGCCAAGCTGCCGAAGATCTACTACGTGAACTGGTTCCGCAAGAACGACGCGGGCAAGTTCGTGTGGCCCGGCTTCGGCGAGAACAGCCGTGTCCTGAAGTGGATCGTGGAGCGCCTCGAGGGCAAGGCCGAGGGCGTCGAGACCCCCATCGGCATCCTGCCGACGCGTGACTCGCTCGACACCGAGGGTCTGGACATGCCGGCGGAGGACCTCGACTTCCTGCTCAAGGTCGACGCCGAGGTCTGGCGCGAGGAGGCCGCCCTGGTCCCCGAGCACCTCAACACCTTCGGCGACCACACGCCCAAGGAGCTGTGGGACGAGTACCGCGCGCTGGTCTCCCGCCTGGGCTGACCCGAGCCCGGCCTTCAAGCCACGTGGCGGGGCGCCCCGACATCCGCCCTGACCAGTGGGGGTCACGAACGACCCGCCACGTGTGATCGGCCCCCGAAGCCCCCTCAGGCTTCGGGGGCCGAACTCCTTCAGGCGTGTCCCGGTGCTGTCAGGACGACATGGCTCGGTCGACTGAGCCAGAGCCACCCCCGAACCGGCCGACAGGCTCAGGAGCGCGACGTGGGCCTTGCCGGGGCGGCGAAGTCCGCTGATGCGACTGAAGTTCCGGGGGCGCAGTACGCAATGGCAAACCCGCTTTCGTTCCCGGTGGAGTACGGGTTGTCGACGGTGACCGTCCAACTGTCGCCCGGGTTGTTGGTCGTGTTCTGCGTGGAGACACCCGCAATTGCCCCGAAGTCCAGACCGTAGCCGCCGGAGACCGCCACCTGCCCCTCAGGACAGACGGCCGTGCTGTTTGCGAAGTTGCCCGGCGTCGCGGTGGCTAGGTTCCCGGACACCGTAGTGATCTCGAGCGTGGATGCAGGTCCGGTGTCGCCGGTGTCGCCGGTGTCGCCCGTGTCTCCGGTGTCACCCTTGTCGCCGGTGTCACCCGTGTCACCCGTATCGCCGGTGTCGCCCTTTTCCCCCTTGCCCTTGTCGTCGCACCTGTCGTCGTCGCCCATCGGGCCCATGAAGCCGGAAAACTCCACGCCGGGCCCGTCGTCCTTGCACTCGTCACCCTCAGGCGACTCGTACGCCGGGCCCACCTGCTGCTGCGCGCCGATCGCCACCGCGGTGCCGGAGAAGCCCAGCACCATGAGTGCCACCGATGCCATCGCACCGCCGACGAGCCACCTGCCACGCCGAGGAAGCGGACCGAAACCGCCAGGGGTCCTGTTCTCAGGACTCATGTGAATTGCTCCTTTTCGAACCGATGGGAAGCCCAGCGGCTTCCCCAGGGCATCATTCGGTGGCGAAGACTATGCAGTTGAGAGGCGCGCACAACGAATCAACATAATGGACCAATAGGCTATTTCGAATTCAACAACGCCAGTCTGCTCACTTGCCTCTGTTTCGGTGCTGACGCGAAAAGCGTGAAAGGGAAGCGATGGGCAGGTGACAGGTTGCATGACCCGGTGTTCGTGACGCGCTGACGCGGACACAAGTGTGCCGTGCCCGGGATGATCCCGAGCACGGCACACGCATGTTCCGTCAGGGTTCCGACTGCGGCGGAACCACTACCGGTCCGGGCCTACTTCATGTCCTTGGCGCGGTGGTTCGCGTCGCCGGGCAGGGCGGCGAGCCTGTTGGCAATCGCCGGCGGGTCACCGGGGGTCGGCGTTGTCAGTTCTTCCCAGATCTCGTCGCACACCAGCGAGACCGGATCGCCTGGCTGTCCCACCTCGCAGGTGGTCTCCCAGACCTCTCCCTGCTCGGTCAGCACCTGGACCGACACGCCATCCGCGGCGTTGGTCTGGGCGGCGATGGAGATCGAGCACGGGTCTACGATCTCGTCGAAGTTGCTGTCCTCGGCGTCGGTGAGGTCATACCAGATGAAGGGCCCCGAGATGGTCCCGGGGGGCGGTGTGGGGTTCGGGAACTGAAGGTCCCGGATACCTGCATACGCCACGTCGTTGGACAGCACGGCCTTGAGGTCGATGGCGTTGTTCGGGCGGTAGGCGTCGACGTCATTGCACACGGCCGGGCCGGTGTCGCCGGTGTCGCCCGTGTCGCCGGTGTCACCCGTGTCGCCGGTGTCGCCGGTGTCACCCGTGTCGCCCGTGTCGCCGGTGTCGCCGGTGTCGCCGGTGTCACCTGTGTCGCCCGTGTCGCCGGTGTCACCCGTGTCGCCCGTGTCGCCCGTGTCGCCGGTGTCACCCGTGTCGCCCGTGTCGCCCGTGTCTCCGGTGTCACCGGTATCGCCGGTGTCACCCTTCTTGCCCTTGTTCTTGCCCTTGTCGTCGCACTTGTCGTCGAAGGGGTCGTACTCGTCCTCGCCCATCGGCCCGAGGTATCCGGAAAGGTCCAGATACTTCTTCCCGTCCTCGCACTCGTCGCCGTGTGCCGGGCTGACCTGTGCCTGGGTGCTCTGGCCGACAGCCATCGCGCTGCCGGAGAAGCCCAGCACCATGAGTGCCACCGATGCCATCGCACCGCCGACGAGCCACCTGCCCCGCTGGGGGAGAGGGCCGAAACCCGAAGAGGTCCTGTTCTCAGGACTCATGTGAATTGCTCCTTGTCGAACCGAGGGGTGATCGGGAAGCTCCTCAGCTTCCCCCGGCATCATTCGGCGGTGAACACAATTCGGTTGAGAGCCACGCAGAACGATCAACACGATGGACTAGTGGCGTGGCCCAGAAGAGGGGGAACCGTCGGTGTTCCTCGCGGAAACCCTCACGCGGGCTTGCCGGTGAGTTGAGCCGTCCATGTGTCAATCCCATAAAGGTTCGCGTGAGAAACGCGGCTGATCAGGCGAATGATGGCTGTCACATTCCGTGGCTGACGCCGGAGGTGCCGCAACAGAGCTATGACTGTGCCGTGACGACTCTTGTCCGTCCGGCTGAGAAAGAGGCAGCAGCTCCGGGAAATGGTCCGGATCCCCTTGACGCGGTCCCCGAGAACCAGGGCATGGCGCTGCGTGGGAAAAGCGCAGACTGCGGGACAGAAGCCTGGCCTCCCCCCTCGGCCCTTTACTTCGCAGAGTTGGATGGGACCAGTGAAATCAACGGTCTGCCTGAATATGATCGTCAAGGACGAGGCCCCGGTCATCCGGCGCTGTCTCGAGTCCGTCCGCCCTCTCATCGATACGTGGGTCATCGTGGACACCGGCTCCACCGACGGTACGCAGGACGTCATTCGCGACGTCTTCGGTGATCTGCCGGGTGCCTTGTACGAACGGCCCTGGAGGGGGTTCGACAAGAGCCGGAGCGAGGCGATCGAACTCGCCCGTGACAAGGCGGACTATCTGCTGTTCATCGATGCCGACGACCTGATGGAGGTGGAACCGGGCTTTCGCATGCCGAAGTTGACGCACGACGCCTACAGCGTCGCGCTGCACCACGGGTCCATGATCCACTGGCGCCGCGCGCTCGTCTCCACGCGTCTTCCCTGGCGGTATGTCGGCGTGCTGCACGAGTACATCGACTGCGGAAAGCCGTACACCCGGGGGACGTTCAAGGGCGCCAACATTCTCACCCTGAGCGGCGGGGCGCGCCTGAAGGAAGGTCAGCGGGCGAAGTACCTGCGTGACGCCGAGATCCTGACGCAGGGCCTGATCGACGAGCCCGACAATGCCCGCTATGTCTTCTACCTCGCACAGAGCTGGCGCGATGCCGGGGAACCGGAGAAGGCGATCACCGTCTACGACCGCAGGGCAGCCATGGGCGGCTGGGATCAGGAGGTCTTCAGCGCCCACCTCAACGCCGCCCGGCTCGCCGCGAATATCGACCGGCCGGCGTCCGAGGTGATGGACCGCTACCTGCGGGCCAATGAGAGCCGTCCGTCGCGCGCCGAAGCCCTCGGCAACCTCGCGCGCTACTGCCGCGTCAAGGGTAAACGCTGGCCCCTCGCCTACCTGTTCGCGAAGCAGGCCGCGCGGATCCCGTTCCCGAGCGACATCCTGTTCATCCACCGCGACTGGTACCAGTGGCGGGCACTCGACGAGCTCGCCATTTCCGCCTACTGGGTCGGGGAGTACCAGGAGTCGAAGGAGTGCTGCGAACGCTTGCTGGAAGGAGGCCAGTTGCCCGAGGAGCAGCGCGAACGGGTGACCGTCAACCTGGAGTTCGCGCTGGCCAAGCTGGGTTCGAAAAAACTCGTACGCGCCTGACCACGCGGCGCAAGGCCAGGTGGCGCCCGGCCCGCGGCC
>NZ_JBEXRZ010000095.1:0-25922 GCF_040613325.1 Streptomyces sp. NPDC006283
CCCGTCTGGCGGGCCCCGCCCCCTCACTCTTCCTCGGCCGTGCCTTCGGCGGTGCTCTTCTCTGGCCGCGCTTTCTTTGGCTGTGCCTTTGGCCGCCCGCGCTTTGAGCCGCGCCTGAGCCGCGCCTTTGGTCCCGGCTTCGTCAACGCAGCTGCTTGTTCAACTCCTTGGCCGCCTCGGTGAGGTCCTTGGCGGTGTCGATGGCCCGCCAGTAGGCGCCGTTCGGCAGGGGGAAGCCCGCCAACCGGCGCTCACGGGCCAGCCGGGGGAAGGTCGTTCGCTCGTGGTCGCCCACGTCGGGCAGCAGCTTCTTGAAGTCGGCGGAGAAGACGTACACGCCCGCGTTGATGAGGTACGGCGAGGGCGGCGACTCGATGAAGTCCGTGATGTGCCCGAAGGCGTCCGTCTCCACGGCACCCCAGGGGATGCGGGGCCGCGCGAGCGCGAGGGTCGCGGTGGCGTCGCGCTCGGCGTGGAAGGCTGCCATCTCGCGGAGCGAGAAACGGGTCCAGATGTCGCCGTTGGTCGCGTACCAGGGCTGGTCCTGGTGCGGCAGCCCGGCGGCGGCGTACTTCAGGCCGCCGCCGCGGCCCAGGGGCTCCGTCTCCACCACGGTGGTGACGCGCAGGGGCAGCACCGCGCTGTCCAGCCACTCCTGGAGGACGTCGGCGAGATGCCCGCAGGACACCACGGCGTCGGTCACGCCCTCTTCCGCCAGCCAGGCAAGCTGATGGCCGATGATCGGGGTCCCGGTTCCGGGGATCTCGACCATCGGCTTGGGGCGGTCGTCGGTGTACGGGCGCAGCCGCGAGCCCTGGCCGCCCGCCAGGACCACGGCCTGCGTCGGAAACGTAGGCGTTTGCATGCCGTGCACGATATGCGGGCCGCCGGGCGCGGCGTGCCCCGGCTCCGCGCGTCGGGAGCCGAGCCGGCGCCCGCCCCACAGCTGTGGTGGCCGGGCTCTGCCGGCTCTCGCCGGCCCGACCGCGGCCCCAGGACGCCTTCCGAGCCCCGTTGCGGACCCGACAGCGGCTCCAGGGGCTCCAGGAGACCTTCCGAGCCCCGCTCCGGGCCCAGGGCCGTCCTTACGAGCCCTGGGCCTGCTGGGAGACGCCGGTGGCGAAGGACGTGTCGCAGACGGGCCGGGAGAAGGTCTGGGCGCGCGTCGGCCCGTACAGCTCCACGGCGGCGCGGCCGAGGGCCCGCGCGATGGACATGCAGTGCTCGGCGAGCGAGGGCCGTGCCTCGACCTCGCGCTGGAGCTGGGTGAGCGCGGCACCGGGGTCCTTCGCCTGCAGCTCGGTCAGCAGCCGGTCACGCAAAATGTCCTGCGGAGCGCGGGACTTCGCGCGCACGGAGACGTTCTCCGAGGAGGCGGTGAGCATCTGCGACTCGGTGGCCTGCCCCGCCCACGGGACGGCGGTGACCGCCAGGGTCCCGGAGAGCACCAGGACGACAGGCAGAACGAGGGCGAGAGTGCGGCCGATTCGGCGGGCTGTGTGGGTCACGCGAGCGAGCGTAGCGGCCAGTGATGATTTGGCGACATTTAGTCACTCGCGTGAGGGACGGTTCGAGGGTTCTTTTCGAATCGCGTGTTGACGCCGGGTGGTGCATTGTCCCAAATGCCCCTGTGTGCCGCGGTATTTGTCCACTTACCCGAAAAGCCGGGCTCCGCACCGAAGTGCGGGCCCGGCCTCTCGCCGGCTGCTGTGCGCGGTCGCGCAGTCTTTTCAGTCGCGCGGTCCTCAGTCGCTGAGCCGCTCGCCCGTCGACGTCGAGAAGACGTGCAGCTCGCCGGCGCGCGGCACGACGTGCAGCTCGCTGCCCTTGTCCGGGACGGAGCGGCCGCCGACGCGGACGACGAGGTCCTTGTGCTCCCCGCCGACCTGGGCGGAGCCGTAGACGTAACCGTCGGCGCCGAGCTCCTCGACGACGTTCACGGCCACGGCGAGACCGGCCGGGGCGTCCTTGGAGAGCGTCTTGGCGTCGCCGCCGCCGTGCTCGACGACATCGAAGTGCTCGGGGCGGACACCGACCGTGACGGTCGTGTCGCCCTTGTCGGCGGCGGCGGAGAGGGCCTCGCGGGAGACCGGGACGACGCTGTTGCCGAACTTCACGCCACCGTCGGTGATCGGGACCTCGACCAGGTTCATGGCCGGGGATCCGATGAAGCCGGCGACGAAGAGGTTGGCCGGGCGGTCGTACATGTTGCGCGGCGAGTCGACCTGCTGGAGCAGACCGTCCTTCAGCACGGCGACACGGTCACCCATGGTCATGGCCTCGACCTGGTCGTGCGTCACGTACACGGTCGTGATGCCCAGACGGCGCTGGAGCGAGGCGATCTGCGTACGCGTCGACACGCGGAGCTTGGCGTCGAGGTTCGACAGCGGCTCGTCCATGAGGAAGACCTGCGGCTCACGCACGATGGCGCGACCCATCGCGACACGCTGCCGCTGACCACCGGAGAGCGCCTTCGGCTTGCGGTCCAGGTAGTCGGTGAGGTCGAGGATCTTGGCGGCCTCTTCGACCTTCTTGCGGATCTCGCTCTTGTTGACGCCGGCGATCTTGAGCGCGAAGCCCATGTTGTCGGCGACGGTCATGTGCGGGTAGAGCGCGTAGTTCTGGAACACCATGGCGATGTCCCGGTCCTTGGGCGGCAGGTGCGTGACGTCGCGGTCGCCGATCCGGATGGATCCGCCGTTGACGTCCTCGAGACCCGCGAGCATGCGCAGGGAGGTCGACTTGCCACAGCCGGAAGGCCCGACGAGTACGAGGAATTCGCCGTCCTCGGTCTCGATCTCGAGCTGGTCGACGGCGGGCTTGTCGGAACCCGGGTAGATCCGGGTCGCCTTGTCGAACGTGACAGTAGCCATGCTGATGTGTCTCCTCCACCGGCAGGAACGTGCCGGACGATCCGAGTAAGGGAGTGGTGTAGTCCAACGGTGTGAACCTGTCGCGACGCTACCTGGCCATATGGCATCTGTCAGCAGTTCACGTCCGACGAATTTCCGACCGCACCGGCCCGACGGTTGGTTACACTGCTCTGGCTGCCTCCTTAGCTCAGCTGGCCAGAGCACCGCTCTTGTAAAGCGGGGGTCGTCGGTTCGAACCCGACAGGGGGCTCAAGGGAAAAGACCCCCAGCCGATCATGGCTGGGGGTCTTTGACATCCACGGGTGCGATCCCGGCCATGTCCCGCGCATGCTCCGAGCCGGACCGCCTGGTTCGCGGGCTTGGTGGCCCGGAGGAGTCAGTGGCGGCCGGAGATCTTGTCGGCCAGGGTGGCGAGGCGGTCGGTCGTGGGGGTGTGGGTGGTGGATTCGCGGTGGTCGGCCTTGCGGTAGGCGGCGTAGAGGGTCTGGACGCCCAGCCAGCGCAGGGGTTCCGGTTCCCATTTGCGGACCTTGTGGTTGACCCAGGGGAGGGCGGTCAGGTCGGTGGGGCCCGACTGGCCGGAGTCCTGCTGGATCAGGTCGCGCAGGGTGCGGGCGGCCAGGTTCGAGGTGGCCACGCCGGAGCCGACGTAGCCGCCGGCCCAGCCGAGGCCGGTGGAGCGGTCGAGGGTGGCGGTGGCGCACCAGTCGCGGGGGACGCCGAGGACGCCGGACCAGGCGTGGTCGATGCGGGCGCCGGCGGTGATGGGGAAGAAGCGGACGAGGATGTCCCTGAGCGCCTCGATGGTGGCCGGCTGGGTGCGGCCGTCATTGTCCGTCTTGGAGCCGTAGCGGTACGGGACGCCGCGGCCGCCGATGGCGATGCGGTTGTCGGCGGTGCGCTGGGCGTACATGTAGGCGTGGGCCATGTCGCCGAGGGTTTCGAGGCCGGCCCAGCCGATCTCGGACCAGATGTGCTCGGAGAGGGGCTCCGTGACGATCATGGAGGAGTTCATCGGGAGCCAGGTGCGGTGCTGGCCCTTGAGGGACGCGGTGAAGCCTTCGGTGCAGCGCAGGATGTACGGGGCGCGGACGGTGCCGTAGGGGGTGACGGCGTGTTTGGGCCGGACCTCCGTCACAGGGGTGGATTCGTGGATGGTGACGCCGAGCGCTTCGACGGCCGCGGCGAGGCCCTTGACGAGTTTCACGGGGTGCAGACGGGCGCCGTGCGGGGTCCAGCTGGAGGCCACCGCGCCGGTGACGCGGATGCGTTCCGCGGTTTCGCGGGCGCCGAAGAGGACCCGGTCCTTCTCGCCGAAGGCGATCTCGACGGCGTGGAAGGCCTTGAGGCGGGCGAGTTGGGCCGGTGAGTAGGCGACCTCGAGGACGCCGCCCTTGTGGATGTCGGCGTCGATCTTCTCGTCCTCGGCGACACGGACGACCTCGTCGACCGTGTCGTTCATGGCCTGCTGGAGGCGGACGGCGGCGTCATGGCCGTGGAGCCGCGCGAAGCGGTCGCGTCCCGCGATGCCGTTGTAGAGCCAGCCGCCGTTGCGTCCCGAGGCGCCGTAGCCGCAGAACCTGCCTTCCAGGACGGTGATGTTGAGGAAGGGGACGGCCTTCTTGAGGTAGTACGCCGTCCACAGACCGGTGTATCCGCCGCCGACGATGCAGACGTCGGCGGTGGCGTCCCCGGGCAGGGGCTCGCGGGGGACGGGCGTGCCGTCCTGTGCGTACCAGAACGATATGCCGCCGTTGACGGTGTTCATGTCGGTTGCTGCTTTCGCTGCCGGTGGTCGCGTCGATGAGCGCGTCTGTGTGGCGGGAATTTACTGGTCCGGGGCGGCTTTCGCGACGCGTGCTTCGTACGATCGCCGGGTGATCGACATTCCGGACGAGCTGGTGGCATCGCAGGTCAGGTTCAACGGGGAGGCGGGGCGGGCCTTTGTGGCGGAGCTGCCGCGCAGGGCCGAGGAGTTCGCCGAGCGGTGGGGGCTGCGGGTTGCCGGGCCTTCCCTGCACGGAGTGGCCTCGCTGGTCGTTCCGGTCGAGAGGGCGGTGGACGGGGCGCCGGCTGTGCTGAAGATGCAGCTGCTCGACGAGGAGAACGCGGGCGAGGGTTCGGCGCTGCGGACCTGGGCCGGGGACGGGGCCGTACGGCTGCTGGAGCACGATCCCGCCACGGGGACGCTGCTGCTCGAGCGGCTGGACCACGGCCGCCATCTGTCGGCCCTGGCGGACAGCAGGGAGGCGACCGGGGTGCTGGCGGGGCTGCTGGCGCGGTTGTCGTCCGCGGCGGCGCCCGAGGGCATGCGGCGGCTGGGCGACCTCGCGGCGGCGATGCAGCGCAGGCTGCCGGAGGTGGTGGAGGAGCTGGCCGACGAGGGGGAGCGGCGGCTGCTCGCGGACTGCTCGGCGGCGCTGCGGGAGGTCGCGGGGGAGCCGGGCGACCGGCTGCTGCACTGGGATCTGCACTTCGACAACGTGCTGGCGGCGGAGCGTGAGCCGTGGCTGGTGATCGACCCGAAGCCGCTCGCGGGGGACCCCGGCTTCGAGCTGCTGCCCGCGCTGTGGAACCGGTTCGACCCGGGCGAGGTGCTGTGGCGGTTCGACCTGATGACCGAGGTGCTGGGGCTGGACCGCGAGCGGGCGCGGGCATGGACGCTCGGACGGGTGCTGCAGAACGGGCTGTGGGAGGCGGAGGAGGGGGAGGACGAGCTCGACGGGAGCCAGGTGTTCATTGCGCGGACGCTGTTGGCGCGGTAGGCGGCCGGACGGGCAGTCTGTGCGCATGATTCGTACTGCTACACCTGCCGATGTGCCTGTCATCCACGAGATGGTGCGGGAGCTCGCGGACTACGAGAAGGCACTGCACGAGGCGAACGCGACCGAGGAGCAGCTGCGGGAGGCGCTGTTCGGTGAGCGCCCCGCCGCGTACGCACACATAGCGGAGACGGAGGACGGCCGGCCCGCCGGATTCGCCCTGTGGTTCCTGAACTTCTCCACGTGGCGCGGTGTGCACGGGATCTACCTGGAGGACCTGTACGTGCGGCCGCAGCTGCGGGGCGGCGGCCACGGCAAGGCGCTGCTGACGGAGCTGGCGCGGATCTGTGTGGCGCGGGGCTACGAGCGTCTGGAGTGGTCGGTGCTGGACTGGAACACCCCGTCGATCAACTTCTACAAGTCGCTGGGAGCCCGGCCGCAGGACGAGTGGACGGTGTACCGGCTGACCGACGAGGCGTTGACGACTCTCGGGTCGTAGCCCGTCAGGGAGCTCGGGGACCTAGGGGATCAGGACGACCTTGCCGACCGTGCCGCGGGTCTCGAGGGCGCGGTGTGCGTCCGCGGCGTCGGCGAGGGCGTACCGCTGGACGGCAGGGCGGAGCCGGCCGGCCGCGGCTTCGCCGAGGGACCGGGTTTCGAGGGCGCGCAGGCCACCGGCTTTTTCGAGCATGGCGGGGCCGAGGACACCCTGCGAGGTGATGCCGCGTTCAAGGAGTTCTGCCTCGGTGAAGGTGAGAGGGCTGTCCGAGAGGATGCCCTGGCTGGACCAGCCGAAGACGATGTGCCGGCCGCCCTTGCCCAGGAGGTGGACGGCGGCGCGGCCGGCATCGCCGCCGACGGAGTCGTAGACCACGGTGGCGCGCCGGTCGCCGAGGTGCTTCCGTACGGCGTCGGGCCAGTCGGGCTGCTTGTAGTCGACGGCGAGGTCGGCGCCGCCCGCGAGGACCCGGGCCGTCTTGTCGGGGCCGCCGGCGAGGCCGATCACGGTGGCGCCGGCGTTCTTGGCGTACTGGACGATCAGGGTGCCGATGCCGCCCGCGGCGGCGGTGACGATCGCGATGTCGTCGGGGCCGAGGTCGGTGTACTGGAGGACGCCGAGGGCGGTGCGTCCGGTGCCGATCATGGCGACCGCTTCGGCCTCGTCGAGGCTGCCGGGGATCTCGTGGAGTCTGTCGGCGTCGGTGACGGCGAGTTCCGCGTAACCGCCCGGATTCATGCCGAGGTGGGCGACGACGCGTTTGCCGAGCCAGGTCGGGTCGGTGCCCTCTCCCAGGGATTCAACGATTCCGGCGACCTCACGGCCCGGGATGGTGGGCAGCTCGGCAGGCGCCCCGAAGGGGCCCTGCGCGCCCTGGCGCAGCGCGGTGTCGAGGAGATGGACGCCCGCGGCTGCGACGGCGATCCGTACCTGGCCGGGGCCGGGTACGGGGTCGTCGGCGGTCTCGTAGTCGAGGTTCTCCGCGGGTCCGAAGGCGTGCAGGCGGATGGCGCGCATGGAGTGGGCTCCCTCTCGGTGGATGACGCTCCGGGTGGTGACGGGCCCACTCTTCAACCTCAAGCGCGCTTGAGGTCAAGGCGGCCGGGGGAGCCGGTGTTTCCGCCGTCGCGCAGCGCCAATGAGACCGCCTCCAATGCGCTGTTGAACGACACCTCCGAGAGCAGGCCCGGGGCTGCCACCTGGTCACCGGCGAGGTAGACACCGTCGCCGCGGTCGATGGCGGGGCGGTCGCGCCAGGTGGTGCCGGGCAGGTCGACCGCGCCGGTACGGCCGTTGGCGAGCGCTTCGCGCCGCCATACGGTGCGCTCCCGCCAGCCCGGGAAACCCAGGTCGAGCAGTGCCTCCGCGCGGGCGATCCCGTCGGCCCTGGACTCGTCGGGGCCGACGGGGAGCTGGCCCTGGACGAGCTGCTCACCGGCGGGTGCGAGGGTCCGGTCCTGGGCGGTGAAGCGTTCCAGCCATCCGGGGGCGTCGAGGTCGCTGACGACGAACGGGTCGCCGCGCCGGGTGCGCAGCGCAAGGTCGATCAGGGCGGTGCGGCCGCTGGTCCAGTGCAGGGTGTCGTCGTCGAGGAGGCGCCGGGCGGCGGCAAGCGTCGTGGCGACGATGACGGGGCCGTGGCCTTCCGGCAGGACGTCGACACGGGAGGAGGTCTCGATGCGTACGCCGAGGTCCCAGGCGCGGCCGGCCATGCGGTCGATCACTTGGCTCCAGCCGCCGCGCGGGTAGTGGGCCTCGGGCGGGAGGGCGGTGGCGCGGCGGAAACGTTCCTGTACGAAGGCTGCGGAGAGCGACCCGGGGTCGTGGTGGAAGAGGGCGACGCCGGCGTAGTGGGCGGCGGCGCGCGCGGCCTCCTCGCCCGCGACGCCGGTGGCCCAGGTCAGGAAGTCGGCGTTGACGGGGGCCGACTCCGCGGGGCGGCGGGCGAGCCGCAGCAGGGCGAGCGGCGGAGTGCGGCGCAGCCTGCCCTCGCGGCGGAAGCGGAAGCGCGCAGCTTCGAGGGCGGGCAGCGGTGCCAGGGGGCCGAGCAGGTCGCGCTGCTTCAGCCAGGTCCAGTGGGGGCCGCGGTTGTAGAGGGCGTGCGGCCCGTCATTGGTCTTGTACGGGCCCTCGCCCGTACGGGCGCGTCCACCGAGGGTGTGGTGGGCCTCGTGCAGGAACACCCGGGCGCCCGACTCTGCGGCGGTGATGGCCGCGGTGAGGCCGGCGAACCCGCCGCCGACGACGGTGATCTCGTGCATGGTTCTCTCTCCTGTCTCGGTCGACTCGCTCGACTGACGCTCGATGACTCGCTCTCTTGATTCGCTCTCCCGACTGGGACGGCTCGGGGGTCCCGATGTGTGACATCGGGGCGGCCGAGGGGCGTTGTCAGTGGTGCACGTCACTATGGGGTCATGGCGAGGACACGGAGGCCGGCAGTCGCTGCGGCGCGGGTGACGGAGGTGCGGTTGCCGCGGCTCGAGGCGTTCGGGGGCGGCGCCCTGGAGCCGGACGGCGATTACGACGGGGTGGAGTTCGCCGGGCTGGATCTGGGCGGGCAGCAGGGGGCGGGGGCGCGCTTCATCGACTGTGCGCTGCGTGAGTGCGCGTTGGACGGGACGGAGCTGGGCAGCGCCCGTTTCGTCGACTGCGTGCTCGAGGGGGTTCGGGGTGTGGGGGCCGACCTCGCGGGGGCCTCGTTGCGCGACGTGGAGGTACGGGAGGCGCGGCTGGGCGGGGCACAGCTCCACGGGGCGGTGCTGACGGGGGTGGTGCTGCGGGGCGGAAAGATCGACTATCTGAATCTTCGGGAGGCGAAACTGACGGACGTGGTGTTCGACGGGTGTGTGCTGGCGGAGGCCGACTTCGGGGGCGCGCGGTTGGAGCGGGTCGAGTTCCGCGGCTGTGTGCTGCGGCAGGCGGATTTCTCCGGGGTGCGGATGAAGGACGTCGATCTGCGGGGCGCGGCGGAGCTGGACATCGCGCGGGGTGTGGAGCGGCTGGCCGGCGCGGTGATCAGCTCTGCCCAACTGTTCGATCTGGCACCGGCGTTCGCGGCGCAGGTCGGGGTGCGGGTGGAGTGACGGGGGGCGACCGGTCGCGGGCCGGGGCGCGGGGGTCGGGGTCCGGCGGAGCGTGGCCCCGGCGGGGCGGCCCGGCTCTCGGGGCCGTGCGGTGTCAGGTGGTGCGGGGGAAGCGGGCCTGGAGGTCCCAGATCATCGGGTTGTCGCCGAGGCCTTCGTGCATGTCGGTGAGGTCGGCGACGAGGTCGTGGAGGAAGTCGCGGGCCTCGCGGCGCAGTTCACTGTGGCTGAAGGTGAGGGGCGGCTCGTCGCCGGGCATCCAGTCGGCTTCGACGTCGACCCAGCCGAAGCGGCGCTCGAAGAGCATGCGGTCGCTGGACTCGGTGAAGTCCAGCTCGGCGTGCTGGGGCCTGGACGCGCGGCTGCCGAGCGGGTCCCGGTCGAGCTGCTCGACGATGTCGCACAGGGCCCAGGCGAAGTCGAGCACGGGCACCCATCCCCAGGCTGTGGACACCTCCCGGTCCTCCTTGGTGTCGGCGAGGTAGACGTCGCCGCAGAAGAGGTCGTGGCGCAGCGCCTGCACGTCCGCACGCCGGTAGTCGGTCTGCGGCGGGTCGGGAAAGCGGCGCGAGAGGGAGTAGCCGATGTCGAGCACGTGGTCGATGGTGTCACGCCCCCAGACGTCTGCTGTACGACCAGGTGACGGCGGTCAGCAGGAAGGGGACGGCGACCAGCGGCGCGAAGAAGAAGGCCCAGACGGTGTTGGCGGTGCTCGACATGTAGGTCTGGCTCTCCACGGTGAACAGGACCACCGTCTGCCACAGGGCGAAGACGATCGTCAGCGCGGAGGCGGCTCTGGCGATCGCGGCGAGTGTCCGGGGCGGCAGCGGCTGCCACCGGTCCGTGACGAGCAGCAACGGGAAGAGGGCGGCCAGCTCGGAGACGACGGCGAGGCCGATGACGTAGGCGATGCCCCAGCCGGGGATGCCGAAGGACTCGCGCAGGACTTCGTCGCTGTAGCCGACGTGGATGCCGCTCCCCATGGCGATGCGCCAGAGGCCGGAGGGGAGGGCGCACAGTGCGATGGCGTGCGCGGCGCGGCGGGCCCAGCGGGGCGCGGGAGCGACGGCGGCCGCGGTGGCTCTGGTTGCTGTGGTCATGACGTTCACGATGGCTGGGGCGGGCGGTCCGCCGCTTCGTCCCGTACGGCGGACCGTCTCCGCCGCGCGGGGGAGGTCGCGTTGGACCGCGGGAAGGACGGAGCCCCCGGAAGGCGCACTGCCCGACCCGCCGGGCTTCGCCCTCGACGCCGCTGCCTTCTGATCCGGGCCGGCGCCCGCACAGGGCATCAGGCCGGTGCCCGCTCAGCGCCTCAGGGCCTAACGCCTCAGGGCCTCAGCGTCTCAAGGCCAAGTGCCTCACAACCTCGCGGCCGTGCCTCAAGGCAGCAGTCGCTGTTCCTTCGCCACCGCGACCGCGCCCGCGCGGGTGTCGACGCCGAGCTTGGCGTAGATGCGGCCCAGGTGGGTCTTCACGGTCGCTTCGCTGATGAACAGTGCGCGGGCGATCTCGCGGTTGCCGAGGCCGCGCGCCAGCTGGCCGAGGATGTCGCGTTCCCGGTCGGTGAGGGTCGGCCCGGCGGCTCCGCGCATCCGGTCCATGACGCGGCCGGCGACGGGTGCGGAGAGCGCGGTGCGGCCCTGCGCGGCGGCGCGGATCGCCGCGAAAAGTTCCTCGGGCCGTTCGGCCTTGAGGAGGTAGCCGGTCGCGCCCGCCCCGATGGCGCGGGTGATGTCGGCGTCGGTGTCGTACGTGGTCAGGACGAGTACATGGACGTCCGGCGAGGCGATACGGCTGGTGGCCTCGACCCCGTCGATGCCTGCCCCCAGCTGGAGGTCCATCAGCACGACGTCCGGCTTCAGTTTCGCGGCCATCGCGACGGCCTCCTCACCACTGCCGGCCTCGCCGACGACCTCGATGTCGGCCTCGCTGCCGAGCAGGGCGAGCAGCCCGGCGCGTACGACGGCGTGGTCGTCGCAGAGCAGGATGCGTACGGTCACGGTGACTCCAGCGGGATCGCGGCGGACAGCACGGTGCCTTCGCCGGGTGCGGACTCGACGGCGAGGGTGCCGCCGAGCTGCTCGGCGCGGGCCCGGATCGCGGGCAGGCCGTGCCCGCGTACGCCGGGGCCCCGGCCGCTGCCGGGCTCGAAGCCGGTGCCGTCGTCGGCGATGTCGAGAACCACCTGGTCGCCGAGGAACGACAGGGTGAGCGTCGCGGCGGTGGCGTCGGCGTGCTCCCGTACGTTCGCCAGCGCGCCCTGCGCGATCCGCAGCAGCGCCGACTGGACCCGGTCGGGCAGCGGCGCGGGCGTGCCGTCGAGGTGGAAGCGGACGGTGAGCGTGTCGGTGGTCTCGCGTTCGGCCAGCGTACGCAGCGCCTCGGGCAGGCTGCCGCCCTCCGCCAGATCGGCCGGGGCGAGGTCGTGGACGAAACGGCGGGCCTCGGCCAGGCTCCGTTCGGCGATCGACTCCGCCGTACGGACATGGCCGCGGGCGGCGGCCGGGTCGCTGTCCCAGGTGCGGTCGGCGGCCTGGAGCAGCATCTGCTGGCTCGACAGGCCCTGGGCCAGGGTGTCGTGGATCTCCATGGACAGCCGCTGACGCTCCGCGAGGGTGCCCTCGCGGCGTTCGGTGGCGGCCAGTTCGCGGCGGGTGCGGACCAGGTCGTCGATGAGCACCCGCTGGCGTGCGGCGAGCCGTTCGGCGTGGACGAAGACCGCCGTCGCGATCGCCGCCACGGCGGGCGGCGCGAGGACGAGGTTCGGATCGAAGCCGCCCTCCGCGAGTTGGAGCTGGGCGGCGACGACGAACACGGTGAGCAGGACGACCAGGGCGAGCGCCGCGCGGGTGGGCAGCGCCCGCAGCCCGGTGTACAGGAGGGGCACGGCGCACCAGGCGAAGCTCGGGGCGAGGACGACAAGAGCGACCCACACGGCGACCACCGTGAGCAGCCGGACGAGCCGGAGGGGTGTGGCATGCGGGCCGAACACCGGCCCCACCGTGTACAGCACGGCAAGGGCCACCGAGAGCCCGATGATCCACGGGGAGCGGAACTCCCAGGGGTGGCGCAGCAGGTAGCGGGCGAGCGAGGCACCGAGCAGCAGGAAGAACGCCGCGTGCATCACCCGGGCAAGCCATCGGGCGTCGGGGTCCTGCTGCTGTTCCACCGCCGTCTCCTCGGCCGTCAGACCTGCGATTGCCTCGTGGTGGCCCCACGGGCACCTCCATCGTGGCCCGCCGGGACCACTGCGGCATCGACCGATCGGCTGACACGCCTGTCGACCATCACGCGCGGCAGCGGGAGCCGGAGCGTGGACCCCGCGGGCCGTGGTGCGGCCGGAGGATCGATGGCGGAACGAGAGAGCAACGGCGGACCAGCCGCCCCTCCCGAAGGAGCCATCACCATGAAGAAGACCCTGATCGGTGCCGCCACCGCCGCCGTTGTCGCCGCGGGCACGTTCGGCGCCGTCGCCGCGAACGCCTCCGCCCCCGCCGCCGAGACCAGGGCGGCTGTCACCGCCGACGTCTCGAACCGCAGCCTCCAGCAGACCACACACCTGACGATCGACGCCGCCACAAAGGCCGCGCAGGCGGCGCTCGACGCCGCGGAGAAGGAGAACCAGCGCATCACCGTGGCCGTCGTCGACCGCAACGGCAACACCGTCGTCACCCTGCGTGGCGACGGTGCGGGCCCGCAGTCGTACGAGTCGGCGGAGAAGAAGGCGTACACCGCCGTGTCGTGGAACGCGCCCACCTCCGAGCTGGTGAAGCGTCTCGAGCAGGCCCCGAACCTGAAGGACATCCCCGGGACGCTCTTCCTCGGTGGCGGGGCTCCGGTGCAGGTCAAGGGCGCGCCGATCGCGGGTATCGGAGTGGCGGGCGCCCCGAGCGGGGAACTGGACGAGAAGTTCGCCCAGGCAGGCGTCGCCGCGCTCGGCCGCTGAGCCGCGCGGACAGTGGGGAGGGCGGTGCCTAGGATCGTGGTGTGGACCCGCACGCCCTCCCCCGCCGCGTCCTTCCGTCTCGCGCGGTCTTCTCGCGCGTCGCCCTCGCCCTGCTGCTGTTCGCGGGCGGCGCGGGCGGCGCGGGCTGCGCGGACAGCGGTTCGGACGTGGACGCAAAGCCCGGCGCCGCGGGACTGCGCGATCCGTACTTCCCGAAGCTCGGCAACGGCGGCTACGACGTCCGGCACTACGACCTGACGCTCGACTACGACCCCCGGTCCGGCCGGCTCGAAGGCACGGCGGCGCTCACCGCCCGTGCCACGCAGGACCTGAGCGCCTTCAATCTCGACCTGCGCGGGCTGACGGTCGAGAGCACGACCGTCGACGGCGCGGCGGCCGCGGTCCACCGGGCCGGAAGGGAAGTCACGGTGCGGCCTCGCCAGGTCATCGCGGAGGGCGCCGCATTCCGTACCGTTGTCCGCTACTCCGGCGTCCCGCAGGCGATCACCGGCGCCGACGGGGTGCGGGAGGGCTGGCTGCGCCGCCCGGACGGCGCGCTCGCGATCGGCGAACCCCTCGGCTCCACGACGTGGTTCCCCGGCAACCACCACCCGGCGGACAAGGCCGCGTACGACATCACCGTGACCGTTCCCAAGGGATACGAGGCCGTGTCCAACGGCGAGCCGGCCGGTGAACGCGATCGCGGCGGCGGCCGGACTTCCTTCGACTGGCACGCCGCCGAGCCGATGGCGAGCTACCTTGCCACGCTCGCCATCGGCGACTTCCGTATGAAGGCCACGCGTACGCCCGACGGGCTGCCCGTCGTCACCGCCGTCGATCCGGCGGTGGCGCGGCGGAGTTCGGCGCTGCTGGACGACATTCCGCGGATCGTGGAGTGGGGAACGGAGAATTTCGGTCCGTATCCGTTCTCCTCCGCCGGGGCGATCGTCGTGCCGTCCGGCGACCTCGGCTACGCCCTGGAGACCCAGACCAGGCCGGTCTTCCCGCTGGGCGGGTTCGACGAGACGACCCTCGTCCATGAGGTGGCCCACCAGTGGTTCGGCAACTCTGTCTCGCCCGCGACCTGGCAGGACGTGTGGCTCAACGAGGGCTTCGCCACCTACGCGGAGTGGATGTGGCGGCAGGAGTTTGACGGTGTGCCGGTACGGGAGAGCTACGAGAACGCTTTCGCGGACGAGGCGAACTGGGCCTTCGCCCCCGCCGAACCGCCGGACTCCGCGGACCTCTTCGGCGCCCCGGTGTACGGGCGTGGTGCGATGGTGCTGCACCGGGTCCGGCAGGCGGTCGGCGACGAGGTGTTCTTCGGCATCGTCCGCGGTTGGGCGGAGAAGTATCGTCACTCCAACGCCTCCACGGACGACTTCGTCGGCTTCGTGGAGAAGGAGTCCGGCAAGGACCTGACGGAGCTGTGGGACGTGTGGCTGTACGGGGACGAGAAGCCGCGCAGGCCATGAGCGAACGCGCCTGGGCCCCGGCCGGAGCCGGGGCCCAGATCGTGTCCCTGCGTCAGAAGTCGCGTCAGAAGTCGCGTCAGGGGTCGCGTCAGATGTTGACGCCGAAGTCGCGGGCGATGCCCTCGAGGCCGGAGGCGTAACCCTGGCCGACCGCGCGGAACTTCCACTCCGCGCCATTGCGGTAGAGCTCGCCGAAGACCATGGCGGTCTCGACGGCGGCGTCCTCGCTCAGGTCGTAGCGGGCGATCTCGGCGCCGCCGGCCTGGTTGATGATGCGGATGTAGGCGTTGCGCACCTGGCCGAAGTTCTGGCTGCGGGAGACGGCGTCGTAGATCGAGACCGGGAAGACGATCTTGTCGACGTCGGCAGGCAGACCCGCCAGGTTGACGTTGATCTGCTCGTCGTCGCCGCCGCCCTCGCCGGTGCGGTTGTCGCCGGTGTGGACGATGGTCTGGTCCGGCGTCGACTTGTTGTTGAAGAAGACGAAGTGGGCGTCGGAGGCGACCTTGCCCGCGCCGTTCACGCCGATCGCGGAGGCGTCGAGGTCGAAGTCCGTGCCGGTGGTGGTGCGGACGTCCCAGCCGAGGCCGACGGTAACGGCGGTCAGGCCCGGAGCCTCCTTGGTGAGCGAGACGTTGCCGCCCTTGGACAGGCTTACTGCCATTGGGAAGTCCCCTTCGGTTCGATACTGCGAGCTACGGGTCCTCCCGAAGCTACCGTCACCGGTCATAACGCGGGCAGGGGACCGTCAGGTTCCATGCGGGCGGAAACAAACACGTTCCGTACGGGCGGAAAAGAGGGTGACGGTCCGGCCCGCGCACGGGACCATGGACGACATGTCCGGGCCCTACATCATCCGCGGTTCCGTCTCCCTGCCGGAGGCGGAGCTCATGTGGCGTTTCTCCCGGTCCTCAGGGCCCGGCGGTCAGCATGTCAACACCAGCGACTCGCAGGTGGAGCTCCGCTTCGACCTCGCGGGGACCGACGCGCTGCCGCAGGTCTGGAAGGACCGTGCGCTGGAGCGCCTCGCGGGCCGGCTGGTGGGAGGCGTGATCGCTGTACGCGCCTCGGAGCACCGCTCTCAGTGGCGCAATCGCGAGACCGCGGCGGTGCGGCTGGCGTCCCTGCTGGCGGAGGCGACGGCCCCGCCGCCGAGGCCGCGCCGGCCGACGAAGATCCCGCGCGGTATCAACGAACGGCGGCTGCGGGAGAAAAAGCAGCGCGCGGAGACGAAGCGCGGCCGCACGGGCCGCGACTGGTAGCCGCGACCGAGCGTTCCCAGCCGACCGCTTCCGCGCCGAGCGAGCGCCGAACGCCCCCGCCTGTCAGTGACGGCCCGCGAAACACCCGGCCGGCACGACACGAGCGAAACACCCGGCCTGCACGACACCCGCGAAACACCCGGCCCTCACGACAGGTGCCGGTAGCGCCCCCGGAAGTACGTCAACGGCCCCGCGACCTCGTCCGCGAGCCCCACCTTCAGCACGTGACCGATCACCAGCGTGTGGTCACCGGCCTCGACCCGCTGCCGAGTCCGGCACTCGAGCGTCGCGAGCGCACCCCCGACCAGCGGGGCGCCGCACACCTCGCCCCGTTCGTGGGCGAGGTCCTCGAACAGCAGGCGGTCGCTGAGCCGCCCCTTCATCGCGAAACGTCCGGCGATCTGACGGTGCTTCTCCGTGAGCACGGACACTCCCCACAGCGGCTGCTCGGCGAGCAGGTCGTCCATGCGTGACCCGTTGCGCAGGCTGACGAGCACCAGCGGTGGGTCGAGCGAGACGGACATGAAGGCAGTCGCGGTCATGCCGACGTCCTCGCCGCGTGGCCCGTGGTCGGCGTCGTGCGCGGTGACCAGCACCACGCCCGCCGCGAGCCGGGACATGGCGGCACGGAACTCCTCGTTGCTCACCCCCTCAGGATGGGGGATGGCGGAGGCGGCTGGAGTGGGGGTCGTCTGCAACACCCCTGGAACGCTAGTCTCGCCCGATCCGTCACCGCATCGGGCCCTGGAACCAGGCCGGTCCTAGGACCGGAGCCCCACGACCATGAGTAACCATGGGTACGCTTCGATGGTTTTGCGTTCAATAAGTGTCTTCAAGAAGCGAGGCTGCGCCCGGCCGGTCGCATCTGACCCTTCATCATCTGATGTGACTTGAGTCACAGAGGCCAGTAATTGTTGACCCTGTGTACCGGGTGAGCTGCTCACTGTGATTCAGTGGCCGGGATACCGCTACAAGTACGCCAATCAGACGCCCTGGAGTTTGCTGTCGAGGTCTCGGGGAGAGCGAGCGATGGAGACCGAGTCGGAGCCCTATGTCCGTCTTGCGACCCTGCGGCAGCTGCACCAGGTCGTCGCGGACCTCAACACGGCCCGCAGCCTGGCCGACACCCTGCAGACCGTCGCCGACGGAATCGTCGCCGGACTGGGCTACGAGCTGGCCTGCGTCAACCTCGTCCGCCCCGACGGTGACCTGGTCGTCGCCGCGTTCGCCGGCAGCGCCGCCGCAGAGGCCCTGATCACCGGCCGGGTCGGCTCCCGCGCCTCCTGGGACCGCCGGCTGTCCATGGGAGAGGCCTGGGGCGAGCTGCGCTTCATACCGCACACCGAGGGCTGGGTCCTCATAGAGGACGACGTCCCGCAGTGGCACACCGACGGCCCCGAGCCGCGCTTCGAGGACGAGTGGCACCCGCTGGACCGTCTCTACGCCCCCATGTACGCGTCGGGCGGCGGGCGCGAACTGCTCGGCGTGATCTCCGTGGACCGGCCGCGCAACGGACGCCGCCCCGGCCCGTGGGGCCAGGAGGCCCTGCAGATGTACGCCTCCCAGGCGGCGATCGCGATCAGCAACGCGAGACTCCGCTCCAACATGCAGCGCGCCCTGGTCCGTCTCGAGCGGGAGCAGCAGGCCCTGCGCGCCAGCGAGGAATCCTTCCGCCAGGCGTTCGAGTACGCCCCCAGCGGCATGGCCATCGCCGAGATGGGCGGCGACCAGCACGGCCGGCTGCTGCGCACCAACGACGCACTGTGCCGACTCCTCGGCCGCCCCGCGTCCGCGATGCGCCGTTACTCCTTCGCCGACCTGGTCCACCCCGAGGACGTGGGCACGCTGCTGCGCACGTCCGCGGAGGGCGGTCGCGCGGAGATCAGGCTGAGCCGCAGGGACGGCACGTACGTGTGGGTCTCGCTGCGCAACTCGGTCGTCGCCGACACCGCGGACGGGCCGCGGTTCCTCCTCACCCACGTCGAGGACATCGAGGACCGCAAGCGCCACGAGCTCCAGCTCGCGCACCGCGCCTCGCACGACGCGCTCACCGGCCTGCCCAACAGCGCCGAGCTGCGCGCCCGGCTCAGTTCGCGCCTGTGCGAGCGCCCGCACGCAGCGGCGTACGCGACCGACATCGAGGCGCTGGACGCCGCCTACGACAACTACCAGTCGTTCCGTGGCGACGGCTTCGACTTCGAAGCGGTCGGCGCCCGGTCCTACGACCACCACGTGCACCTCGTCGCGCCGGACAGCGAGATCGACGACGGTGCCAAGGGGCTCGCCGTCCTCTTCTGCGACCTGGACGGCTTCAAGTCGATCAACGACAGGTTCGGGCACCAGACCGGCGACGCCGTGCTGGTCGAGGTCGCCCGCCGGCTTACCACCGGCGTGCGTGACGGGGACACCGTCGCCAGACTCGGCGGCGACGAGTTCGTCGTCCTCGCCGACGGTCTCGGCGCGGCGGACGCCGCGGATCTGGCCGTACGGCTGCGGAACGCGATCATCCTGCCCATCCGCGTCGGCGGTCGTGGCGTGCGCGTCGGGGCCAGTTTCGGCATCGGATGGGCGAGCTGCGGGATGTCCGTCGAAGAGGTGCTGCAATCGGCCGACCAGCGGATGTACATCGAGAAGCGCTCCCGCTCCAAGGTGCACCGCCGGGCCGGGTGACGGATAACACCCTTGCTCCTCGGCCCTGGTGGCCGGGCGCGGGTCGGACGGATGAGGCCCGCACCACCCGATCCGTTGGTCCGAACCGGGTAGGCTCGCCCGGGTCGGCGTTGTGCTGACGAGATGGTGAGGAGTGACTGGGATGACGGCCGCGAACAACGGCGCGAGCACGCCCGAGGACGACGACCCGTTCGGCTACCTGTACGCGGACGGGCAGCAGGCGGGCGCCACACCCCCGCGCCAGGGCGGCTACGGCTACCCCGGACCGGCGGCACAGCCCGGGGTCCCCCGCACCTCGTACAACCAGGTGCGGACGGTCGGTGAGCGTCAGTACGGCCAGCAGATTCCGCAGCAGCACACGTACGGCCAGCAGTCCGGCTACGGGCAGCAGCCGACCGCCGCCTACGCGGCGCCCGAGACCTACCCCGGAGCCACGGCCCAGACCCGTCAGGTCCCGGTACCTCCGAGCCAGGGCGGCCACGGCCGCGGCGGCCGGAGCGGCGGCCCCAACACCAGGGGCCTGCTGATCGGCGCGATCGCGGTCGTCGCGGTCGTCGTGATCGGCATCGGCGCGGCACTGATGACCAGCGGCGACGAGAAGGACCAGGCGGGCGGCGAGAATCCGGGCGGCGCGCCGACGGCAGCGCAGTCGGTCAAGCCGAGCGAGCAGCCGTCCGGCAAGCCGGAGGAGCCCGTCGACCTCCCCAAGCAGGACGCGGCGACGCTCCGGCTGGGCCCGCCGGCTGCCCTAGCGAAGGACGTCCCGGGCGCGAAGGGCGCGGACGGCGCGTATGTGATGTTCAACGGTGTCGGCGGCTCGGCGGGCTGGTCGGTCGACGTGCCCGAGGCCGGCGCGTACACGATGTACATCACCTACAGCGTGCCCGGCAAGGACGCCAAGACCACCCTGACGATCAACGACGGGCAGCCCCGCGAGATCAACATGTCGAACTTCGCGCGAGCGGCGGAGGGCGACTGGACCAAGGGCTGGACCAACACGTACGCCTACGTGAACCTGGCGAAGGGCAAGAACGACCTCAAGATCTCCTGCGAGCAGGGGAACCAGTGCGAGGCGTATCTCGACCAGGTCTGGCTCGAGGCCGGCCAGAAGAAGGGCTGAGCGGTCCGGATCACGCCCTGACCACTCACGGCCCTCGGGGCCGCAGCACGACCACCGTCCCGGCTCGTCCCGCGAACCGGGACGCGGTGTTTCCTCACCTGCCAGGAGCGGCGGGCGGGTGCTCGACGACCTTGACGCGCGGCAGCAGCTCCTCGTAGGCCGCCGTGTCGAACTCGCCGGCCGCCGGGGCGAGGACCGTGGCCGCTGAGAGGGCGACCGCCCGCGAGAGGCGCTCCGCCCAGGGGAGTCCGCCGACCAGCCCGGACAGCAGGCCGGCGACCGCCGAGTCGCCCGCGCCGGTCGGGTTGCCCTTGACGGCTCGGGGCGGGGCGGCCTGCCAGGTGCCGTCCGGGGTCGCGGCGAGCAGACCGTCGGGGCCGAGGGAGGCGACGACCGCCTGTGCGCCGCGGCGGCGGGCGTCGCGGGTGGCCCGCAGGGGTTCGCGCGAGCCGGTGAGCCGGGCGAGCTCTTCGGCGTTCGGCTTGATCAGCTCGGGGCGGGCGGCGATGCCGCGGCGCAGTGGCTCTCCGCCGGTGTCGAGGAGCACGGGTACGCCGGCGCCGCGCGCCCTGCGCACCAGTTCCGCGTACGCGCCGACGTGGATGCCGGGTGGCAGGCTGCCGCACAGGGCGACCGCGTCGGCGTCGCGCAGCAGCGCGTCGTACGAGGAGAGGAACGCCGTCCACTCCTCGGGCGTGACGGTGGGTCCCGGCTCGTTCAGCTGAGTGGTGTCACCGGTCGTGCCGTCGGCGATCGCGAGCGTGCGCCGGGTGGTGCCCGCGATCTCCACGAGCGCGTCGTGCGGCGCGAGGGGGGCGAGCATACGGCGCAGGACGGCCCCGGTGGGCCCGCCCGCGAAACCGGTGACGACGCTGTCGTGGCCGAGGGCGGCGAGGACGCGTGCGACGTTGATGCCCTTGCCGCCGGGGCGTTCCGCGACCTCGCCCACCCGGTGGGAGGCGTGCGGGGTCAGGGCGGCGACCCGGTAGGTGATGTCGAGGGCGGCGTTGAGTGTGACCGTCAGGATCACCCGTGTACCCCCGAAGAACGCGTTTGCCGTGCTCGTACGGGTCCTGATCATGCCAAACGGAGGGCGGTTGGCCCAAGACCCCGGGGGCCAACCGCCTTGCCGTGCATCGCGGGCGGAATCACCCCAGGGCGGGGTCAACCACCCAGGCGCCGTGGCGCATCACGCCCCTGAGCGTGAAGTCCGCGTCGAGGACGACCAGGTCCGCGTCCTTCCCGGGCTCCAGCGAGCCGACCCTGTCGTAGACGCCGAGCAGCTTCGCCGGATTGGCGGAAATGGCCGCGACGACGTCCTCGACGGGGATGTGGTCGACGGTGACGGCCCGCTTGAAGGCGGTGTCCAGGGTGAGGGTGGAGCCCGCGATCGAGTCGCCCTCGACCAGTCGGGCGACGCCGTCCTTCACCTCGACCTCGAGGGGGCCGAGCTGGTACCGGCCGTCGCCGAAGCCGGCCGCGTCCATGGCGTCGGTGATGAACGCGACCCGTCCCGCGCCCGCGCTGCGGAAGGCGAGTTCGAGCGCGGCGGGGTGGAGGTGGGTGCCGTCGTTGATCAGCTCGACGGTGACCCGCTCGTCCTCCAGCAGCGCCGCGATCGGGCCGGGAGCGCGGTGGCCCAGGGCCGGCATGGCGTTGAACAGGTGGGTGGCGACGGTGGCCCCCGCGTCGATGGCCTCACGGGTCTGCTCGTACGTCGCGTCCGTGTGGCCGATCGCCGCGATGACGCCGTGGTCGGCGAGCAGTCGCACGGAGTCGATGCCGCCCGGCAGTTCGGTGGCGAGGGTGACCATCTTCGCCGTGCCGTGGGCGGCGTCGATCAGCTTGCGGACCTCGGCCGGGTCGGGGTCGCGGAGCAGCTCCTCGCTGTGGGCGCCCTTGCGGCACGGCGAGATGAACGGCCCCTCGAAGTGGATGCCCGCGAGGTCGCCCTGCTGGACGAGCTCGGCCAGGAAACCGGCCCGGTGGGCGAGGAAGGCCATGTCGCCGGTGACCGTGGAGGCGACGAGGGTGGTGGTGCCGTGCCGCCGGTGCGTCAGCACGCCGTGCAGGACGTCCTCGGCGCTGCCGGAGGTGAACGAGGCCCCGCCGCCGCCGTGGTTGTGGATGTCGACGAAGCCGGGGACGACCCAGTGCCCGGACAGGTCGCGGACGGGCGCGTCGGCGGGTGCGTCCGCGGCGATCCTCGTGCCCTCGACGACGACGCGTCCGTTGTCGACGGTCCCGGTCGGCAGCACCACCCGGGCACCGGCCAGAACTGTGCTCGGCGGGCGGTGCGGGCTCGTGGCGTGAACCGTGCTCGTGGCGCGAGCGGCGCTGGCGGCCATCAGGCGGTTACCTCCGTGGCGAGTAGATCCCAGGCGAGCAGCCCTGCGCCCAGGCATCCGGCGGTGTCCCCGAGGGCCGCCGGGACGATCGTGGGCAGCTTCTGGAACGTGACGCGTTCCTGGACCGCCGCCCGAAGGGGTGTGAACAAGGTTTCCCCGGCCTCGGCGAGGCCGCCACCGATGATCAGGGTGCGGGGGTCCAGCAGGGTGAGTGCGGTGACGAGGCCGTCGGCGAGCGCGTCGACGGCCTCCTGCCACACCGCGGTCGCGGCCTTGTCGCCTGCCTCGACGGCCCTGGCGCAGTCGGCGGCGTCGGCGTCCGGGTCGCCGCAGGCGGCGGCCCAGGCGCGGGTGACCGCGGCGGCGGAGGCCAGCGTCTCGAGGCAGCCGCGCTGCCCACAGCCGCAGGCGGGGCCGCCGGGGCGGACGACGATGTGGCCGATCTCGCCGGCGCAGCCGTGGGCGCCGGCCTCGATGGCACCGTCGATGCCGATGGCGCCGGCGATGCCGGTGCCGAGGGGCACGAACAGGAACCGGTCGGCGCCCTGACCGGCTCCGATACGGCCCTCCGCGAGTCCACCGGTGCGGACGTCGTGCCCGAGCGCGACGGGGATCTCGCCGAGCCGCCGGCTCAGGAGCTCGCGCAGGGGGACGTCGCGCCAGCCGAGGTTGGCGGCGTAGACGGCGATGCCGTGCTCGGCGTCGACGATCCCGGGGACGGCGACGCCGGCGGCCTCGGCGGGCCGGCCGAGGTGCTCCTGCCCGTGGGCGCGCAGCTCCGCCGCGAAGCCGAGGATCGACTCCACGACGGCGTCGGCCCCGCGCTCGCGCCCGGTCGCCCGCCGCGCCTCGTGAAGGAGCGTCCCGTCCGCCCCGACCAGGGCAGCCTTCATACCGGTGCCGCCCACATCGAGGGCGATGACGTGTCTCACGTGAACAGTCTCGCGCGTAGACCCGGAAAAGGTCTAGTCCACTCCCGGAATTGTTGCCACGCCATACAAACCGCGGCGACGACTCCCGTTCGCCCATGGGGGCCGGGAGCCTCCGCGGCCCGGCGGCAAGGCGGGGCCGAGGCCCCGGGTCAAAGGTGCAGGCGTTGTGAAAGTGAGACCGCAGTGGTGTAGACCTTGTATCTCCGGGTGGGGAAAGATCGCTCCCCATCTCACAGGACGTCGCGGGGGACCGACTGGGACAAACGGACGACACGGATCTATGAAGCAGAGGGTGGGGAAGAGCTGTGCAGCGGCGCTTCTTGGGTGTGATCGCGGCCGTCGCCGCACTGGGCACGACGGTTTCGCTCGCGGGGTGCGGCACCTCCGGCGGGTCCGGTGACGTCACCCTCAAGCTGGTGGCCGCCGACTACGACGTGGCCGGCGGAGAGAGCAGCAAGACGTACTGGGCGGATCTGACGGCCGCGTTCGAGGCCCAGAACCCCGGTATCGACGTCGAGGTCCAGATCGAGTCGTGGAACGACGTGGACCGAAAGGTCGCCGAGATGGTCAAGGCCGGTGAGGCCCCCGACATCGCGCAGATCGGCGCCTACGCCGACTACGCCGCGGCGGACAAGCTGTACTCCGCCGACCAGATGCTCTCCATCCCCGTCCAGTCCAACTTCCTCCCGCCGCTCGTCGACGCGGGCGAGACGAAGCGCGTCCAGTACGGGCTGCCGTTCGTCGCCTCCACCAGGCTGCTCTTCTACAACAAGACGCTCTTCAAGGAGGCCGGGATCACCACACCCCCCGGCACCTGGGCGGAGCTGCAGGCGGACGCGGAGAAGCTGAAGCTGAACACCGACGTCACGTACCCCTTCGCGCTGCCGCTCGGCCCCGAGGAGGCACAGGCGGAGACGCAGATGTGGCTGCTCAGCGGCGGTGGCGGCTACACCGACGAACTCGGCAGGTACGCGATCGACTCGGAGCAGAACATCGACACCTTCGAATGGCTGAAGGAGAACCTGGTCGACGAGAAGCTCACCGGCCCGGTCGCTCCCGGCAAGCTCAATCGCAAGGACGCCTTCGCCGCCTTCACCCGCGGCGAGGTCGGCATGCTGAACGGCCACCCCTCGCTGCTGCGGGCGGCCGAGAAGGCGGGCATCGACGTCGGCACCGTCGCGCTGCCCGGCCGGGAGGGCAAGGCCGAGGCGTCGATGGGCGTGGCCGACTGGATCATGGGCTTCAAGCAGAACGGTCACCGCGAGGAGATCGGCACGTTCCTCGACTTCCTCTTCACCGACGAGAACGTCCTCGAGTTCGCCGGTCAGAACGACCTGCTGCCGGTGACGGTCTCCGCCCGGGACACGATGGAGGACGACCCCGAGCAGGCGCACCTCAAGAAGTTCCTGGAGGTGCTGCCGGGCTCCGTGCTCCCGCCGGTGGGCAAGACGTCGTGGGCGTCGGCCAGCGGGAACATCAAGAAGAACATCGGCGACGCCGTGGGCCCCGGTGGCAGCCCCGCCCGCACGCTGGAGCGGATATCCCGCGACGCCAAGACGGCCGAGAGCGCCGAGTAGGCGCCCCCGGGTCGCGCCGGGCCGCGCATCCCGTACGTCCACCGCGTCCCGTGCGTGCCCCGGACCGTCAGTGCCCGCCGATAGGTTGGCTCGTATGACCGACGACCAGGAGCTTGCCGAGCGCGACCGGGCCGTCCTGGCCATGGAACGGCGTTCCTGGCCGGGGCCCGGCGCCAAGGAGCGGGCGATCAGGGAGCAGCTCGGTATCTCCCCGGTCCGCTACTACCAGCTGCTCAACGCCCTTCTCGACGACGCCCGCGCCCTCGCCCACGACCCGGTGACCGTCAACCGGCTTCGGCGTGTGAGGGACGCGAGGAGAAGTCGCCGCTAGGGTCGAAGGCATGGGCAGCTCCCCGTACGCAGAGTACGCAGACTCCATGCCGACGCCGTCCACACCAGCCGGCCGTGAGGGCCTCGCGGCGCTCCTCGACCGGCCCGACAGGGCGGTGATCGCTCTCGACTTCGACGGCACCCTCGCCGAGATCGTGGCCGATCCCGAGCAGGCGCGCGCTCACGAGCGTGCCGTCCCCGCGCTCGCCGCACTCGCGCCGCACGTGGCATCCGTCGCCGTGGTCACCGGCCGCCCCGCAGGGGTCGCCGTCCGCTACGGCGGCTTCGCCGGTGTCGACGGTCTGGACCGCCTCGTCGTCCTCGGCCACTACGGCGCGGAACGCTGGGACGCGGTCAGCGGGACCGTGAGGGCGCCGGCCCCCCACCCCGGCGTCGCGACCGCCCGGTCCGAGCTCCCCGGTTTCCTCGACGGGATCGGGGCCTGGCAGGGCACCTGGATCGAGGAGAAGGGCCGTTCCGTCGCGGTCCACACCCGCCGCGCCGAGGACCCCCAGGCCGCCTTCGACGCCCTGCGCGAGCCCCTCGCCGCGCTCGCTTCCCGGCACGGCCTGATCCTGGAGCCGGGCCGTATGGTCCTGGAACTGCGCCCGCCCGGCATGGACAAGGGCGTGGCGCTGTCCGAGTACGTGCGCGAGGCCGGCGCCGAGGCCGTGCTCTACGCCGGTGACGACCTGGGCGACCTGCCCGCGTACGGCGCCGTCGACAAGCTCCGCTCCGACGGCGTGCCCGGTCTGCTGCTGTGCAGCGGCGGCGCCGAGGTCCCCGAACTGGCAGAGCGCGCCGACCTGTTGCTGCCCGGCCCCGCAGAAGTGGTCGACTACCTCGCCGCCCTCGCGGGCCGGCTCCACGAGCGGCCCTAGTCCCCCCCCCCCCGGCAAGCTTTGCCCGGTCGCGGCACTACGCGCCCTCGCGCAGTGCGTCGAGCTGGTCCAGGAACCACTGCCGCGGGGGGGGCGGCGGGGCGGCCCCCCCGCCGGCGGGGGGGGGGCCGCCCCCGTCTTCCGGGGGGCTGGAAATCCGCCCG
>NZ_JBEXRZ010000096.1:0-25760 GCF_040613325.1 Streptomyces sp. NPDC006283
CGAAGACGGTGAGCTGGGGGTCGTAGCTCCACAGCAGCGCGGCGTAGAGGAGCACCACGACGCCGTCGACGGCGGCCGCGGCGAGGTCGCGGGCGAGTGTCTCGGCGACGGCGTCGTTGGACTGCAGCCGCTGCACGAGGTCCGCCGGGCTGCGCTGGGCGAAGAAGGTGACGGGCAGCCGCAGCAGATGGCGCAGGAAGCGGGCGCTGCTCAGGGTGGAGGAGATGATCCGCCCGCGCAGCAGGTTCGCCTGTTGCAGGCCGGTCAGCACGGCGGTGAGCGCGACCATCACTGCCATCGCGGCGAACAGCGTTCCGAGCAGCGAGGTCTGGCCGCCGATCAGGAACATGTCGATGTAGGTCCGGCTGAGCGCCGGCACCGCCGCGCCGACCGCGACGAGCAGGAGGCTCGCGAGGAACGCGGCGAACAGGGTGCCCCCGGTGCCGCGGAGCCGGGCCGGGACGGCCGCCATGACGCCGGGCTTGCGGCCGCCCTTGCGGAAGGTCCGGTCGGGCTCGAAGACCAGGGCGACACCGGTGAAGCTCGAGTCGAAGTCCTCGGCCGACACGAAGCGGCGGCCCTTGTCCGGGTCGTTGATGTGCACACCACGGCGGCCGAAGCGGCGGCCCATGCCGTCGTACACGACGTAGTGGTTGAACTCCCAGAACAGGATGGCGGGCGCCTGCACGTCGGCGAGCGCCGTCGCCTCCATCTGCATGCCCTTGGCACTCAGTCCGTAACTGCGCGCCGCCTTCAGCACGTTGCTGGCGCGCGAACCGTCCCGGGAGACCCCGCAGGCGATGCGCAGCTCCTCCAGCGGCACATGGCGGCCGTAGTGGGAGAGCACCATGGCGAGTGCGGCGGCGCCGCACTCCACGGCCTCCATCTGGAGCACGGTGGGTGTGCGGACGGCCCTGGGCCGCCGGCCGCTGCGTTCCTTGCGGCGCGGTGCGGGTGCGGCGCGGCGGCTGCCGCGCCGTCCGCCCGGCGCGGGTTCCGGGCGGTGCCTGCGGCGGCCGCCGGCGGGCGGCAACTGCTGCTGGGGGGCGGTGTTGTGGTCGGTGTGCGTCACGGCAGCAGCCAATCGACGGGGCGCTGCTCGGCGAGGTGGACCGCGCCGCCGGTCAGGGTCATGGATTCGAGCGCGTACGGCGGCCCCTCGGAGGAGGACCAGGCGTAGCCGGACTCGGTGCGCGTCGAGCGTTCCAGCTCGACCAGCACGGACACGGGCTGTCCCTTCTGCGAGAACTGCTCGCCCAGCTGGCTGCTGCCGAGGAACGCGGTGATCCGCTGCCTGGTCTGGGCGGTCCTGCCGACGGCCTTCACTCGTCCGCGCAGCACTCCGTACTGCTGTGTGGCCACGGACTGGACGCTGAGATCGACCTTCGCGCCGACGGGCACGCTCGAGCCGTTCTGCGCGGGTACGTACAGCACGGCCATCAAGGGGTCGTCCGCCTGGTCGATCCGTTCGACCGCGGCGACGTCCGCCCCGGTGGTGACGACGGAGCCGATCGTGGCGACGAGTGCGGTGACCCGGCCTGCGGCGATCGTGCGGACGACCGCGCTGCCCTGTGCGGTGCGGACCTTCACCAGGGGAGCGTCGGCGCGGACCCGGTCGCCCTCCTTCGCGAGCACCTCTGTGACCTGTCCGGCCACGGGGCTCTGCAGCACATAACTGCCCTGTGCGTGGGTGAGGATGCCGGAGGCGTCGAGCGTGGAGGACACCGTGCCGGTCAGGGCCCACACGGACGCGGCGATCATGACGACCACCGTGACGGTGAGCACGAGCACGCCCTGAGGGCGGGCGAAGCGCACCGGAAGGTCGATCTCTTCCGGCGATTGCAGCTTGGAAAGGGCCTGTTGGCGGAACTGCACGTTGCTCTTCCCTCAACTGCCGGGGCTTACGGGGAAACCACACGTGTCCGGCGTGCACCGGGAACCACGCGCGGCCGTGCGCCCCGGAACCTGGTCGGCTCCGGGGCACACGGCTCGGCAAAGCCGGCAGAGGGCGCCGGCGAGCCGTGGGTCTTACAGACCGGCGACGAGACCGGTGACCGGGCCGGTGATGGCGGCGGTGTTGATGCCGGTGGCACCCTCGACGACGCCCGTCACGGTGGCGACGGTGCCGGAGACCGGGGCGATGGTGTCAAGGGCGGCGGTGGCGTTGCCCACCACGGCGCTGTGGAGGCCGCCGGCCACGTTGTCGAGCTCGGAGTCGGAGATCTCCTGGGTGGGGACGAAGCTCATGAGAAGTTCCCTTCGGGTGGATATAGCTAATTACTGCGTCCGGCCGCGCCGAATGGGCGGACCGGCCGCCGAGCGGGCGTGGGGGGATTCCCGGATCCGGGAACCCGTTCTTCGAATCCCGCGGTGCGAAGGATCAAAGCACGTAAGCCGGTTGGGCAGCCAATCGCGAACTGCGGATCCAGGCCGAGAACGGCATCGAATTGCCGCTACGTGGACGCCCCTACATCAATTGACGCCATGTCCTTCACCAGATCCGCCACCTCCCGCACGGATCGGACCGGCGATGGCTGCCCGGCGAAGTGGACATTCCCGCACAGACGCAGATAGTTGCAGGTCAGAGCGGGGTGAAGGGTTGGGAGACCGTGTGCCGCCTGCGCATTCGGTGTGCAGATTCACGGCAGGCGAAGGTTGTTTGACGGGGCCTCACAAAGCCTTCACACCGGAGCGGCGAAAAACGTCCGCCACCCCGGAAATCGGGTTACCAACCGATTGCGGAGCGTTGCCTCAGACGGTGTCGGGCGGGGTTTTTCCGGTCGGCGCGGTGATCTGGGCGTGCAGCGCCGCCGCATATGCCTCGTCGGGGTCGAGACGGCGCAGTTCCTCCGCGATGAGCTCCGCGGTACTGCGCACTTTGAGGGCGAGCACCCTGCTGGGCTGTCCCGGGATGCTGAGCCGTGCCACCGGCCCTTCCGGGCGGTCGATGTGGATCTCGCCCTCAGTGGTGTGGAGCCGGACCGCGGTGACGACCGGCCCGTCGGTGACGACCTGCTCGACCGGCACCTTCAGTCGGTCGGCGAACCATCGGGCGAGCAACTCGGCGCTCGGATTGTCTGCCTCGCTCTCGACCACGGCGGACACGACCTCGGCCCTGGCCTGGTCGAGGGCGGCGGCGAGCATCGAACGCCAC
Organism: Streptomyces sp. NPDC006283; assembly: GCF_040613325.1. Classification (NCBI taxonomy): domain Bacteria; kingdom Bacillati; phylum Actinomycetota; class Actinomycetes; order Kitasatosporales; family Streptomycetaceae; genus Streptomyces; species Streptomyces sp. NPDC006283. The sequence continues at coordinate 3,155 of NZ_JBEXRZ010000096.1, forward strand.
GGAGTGAGCCTGGTCCAGGCGAGGTCGGTGTCGCCGGGCTCGTATCCGGCGGCACGGGTGTCCAGTTCCTCGATCGGCCGCTCCACCGCGTAGGCGTCGGTGATCCGCCGCTGCGCGAGGGCGCCGAGCGGGTCCCTGGCCGGCACGGGTGGCGCGTCCACCGGCCACCACACCACGACGGGGGCGTCCGGCAGCAGGAGCGGGAGGACCACCGAGTCGGCGCGCTGGGTGAGTTCGCCGTGCAGGCGCAGCAGCACGGTCTCCCCGGCGCCGGCGTCGCTGCCGAGGCGCACCTCGGCGTCGAGCCGGGTGTCGTGGCGGTCGCGCGGTGAGCGGGCGTGGCGCTTGATGACGACGAGAGTGCGGGAGGGGTGTTCGCGGGAGGCGTCGCCGGCCGCCTTGATGGCGTCGTAGGCGTTCTCCTCGTCGGTGACGATGACCAGGGTGAGGACCATGCCGACGGCCGGGGTGCCGATCGCGCGGCGGCCCAGGACCAGCGCCTTGTTGATCTTGCTGGACGTGGTGTCCGTGAGGTCGATCTTCATGGCTTCCGCCAGCTCCGTCCGTCTCGTGCGAGCATGTCGTCCGCTTCCGCCGGGCCCCAGGTGCCCGCCGGGTACTGCGCCGGCTTGCCGCTGCGCTCCCAGAAGTCCTCGATCGGGTCGAGGATCCGCCAGGACTCCTCCACCTCCTCCGTCCGGGGGAAGAGGTTCGCGTCCCCCAGCAGCACATCGAGGAGGAGACGCTCGTAGGCCTCGGGGCTGGACTCCGTGAACGACTCGCCGTAGGCGAAGTCCATCGTCACGTCCCGCAGCTCCATGGACGTACCCGGCACCTTGGAGCCGAACCGCACCGTCACGCCCTCGTCCGGCTGTACCCGGATGACCAGCGCGTTCTCGCCGAGTTCCTCGGTCGCGGTGGAGCCGAACGGCGAGTGCGGCGCGCGCTGGAAGACGACCGCGATCTCGGTCACCCGGCGGCCCAGCCGCTTGCCGGTCCGCAGATAGAAGGGGACGCCCGCCCAGCGGCGGTTGTCGATCCCCAGCTTGATCGCGGCATAGGTGTCGGTCTTCGACTTCGGGTCGATGCCGTCTTCCTGCAGATAGCCGACGACTTTCTCGCCGCCCTGCCAGCCGCTCGCGTACTGGCCGCGCACGGTGTGCAGGGCCAGGTTCTCCGGAAGCTTGACGGCCTTGAACACCTTCAACTTCTCGGTGACGAGGGAGACGGCGTCGAAGGAGACGGGCTCCTCCATGGCGGTGAGGGCGAGCAGCTGGAGCAGGTGGTTCTGGATGACGTCACGGGCGGCGCCGATGCCGTCGTAGTAGCCGGCCCGGCCGCCGATGCCGATGTCCTCGGCCATGGTGATCTGCACATGGTCGACGTAGGACCGGTTCCAGATGGGCTCGAAGAGCGTGTTGGCGAACCGCAGCGCCAGGATGTTCTGGACGGTCTCCTTGCCCAGGTAGTGGTCGATACGGAAGACCTCGTCGTGCGCGAACACGTCGTGCACGATCTCGTTGAGGTCACGCGCGCTCTCGATGTCGTGGCCGAAGGGCTTCTCGATGACCGCCCGGCGCCAGGAGCCCTCGGGCGCGTTCGACAGCCCGTGGTCCTTGAGCTGCTGGACGACCTCGGGGAAGAACCTCGGCGGCACGGAGAGGTAGAACGCGAAGTTGCCGCCGGTGCCCTGCGCCTTGTCGAGGTCCTGCACGGTCGCCTTCAGCTGCTCGAACGCGGCGTCGTCGCCGAAGTCGCCCTGGACGAACCGCATCCCCTCTGACAGCTGCCGCCACACCTCCTCGCGGAACGGGGTCCGGGCGTGGTCCCTGACCGCCTGGTGGACCACCTCGGCGAAGTCCTGGTCCTGCCATTCCCTGCGCGCGAAGCCGACGAGCGAGAAGCCGGGCGGCAGCAGTCCCCGGTTGGCCAGGTCGTAGACGGCGGGCATCAGTTTCCTGCGCGACAGGTCACCGGTGACTCCGAAGATCACCAGCCCCGAGGGTCCGGCGATACGGGGCAGCCGCCGGTCGAGCGGGTCCCGCAGCGGATTCGTCCATTCGCTGTTCCGTGCGGTGTGCTGCGACCGGTTCTGGGCCATGGGGTCAGGCCTCCTTGCGCGAACGGCGTTCGGACGGGTCCGTTCCGAGCATCGCATCTCCCACTGATCTTGTACGGGTACGTCAGCGCGCGCCCGCGGGGATTGATTCCCACGCCGCCACGAACGGCGTACCGGCCCCGCGGGCCGCTGCGGCGGCCGGCACCGCGGGCGGTGTCCGCAGGCGCTCTTGTCTGCTGCCCGCAATCCGCGAACAGTACGTGTCATGGCGACAGTTGTGCTGGTGGGAACGTTGGACACCAAGGGTGTGGAGTACGCCTGGCTGCGCGAGCGGCTGGTGGCCAAAGGCGTCGAGGTGGTCGTCGTCGACACGGGCGTCGCGGGCGAGCCGTGTTTCCGCGCCGACGTGCCGCGCGCCGAGGTGGCCCGTGCGGCGGGTGCCGACCTCGCCCGGCTGCGGGCGGAGGGCGACCGCGGGGCGGCGGTGACGGCGATGGCGGAGGGCGCGGCGAAGACAGTGCTGCGGTTGTACGACGAGAGCCGGCTGCACGCCGTCCTCGCCGTCGGCGGCAGCGGCGGGACGTCCATCGCGACCAGGGCTATGCGCCGGCTTCCGCTGGGCGTACCGAAGTTGATGGTCTCGTCCATGGCCGCCGGAGATGTGTCGGCGTACGTCGGCGCCAGCGACATCACCATGATGTACAGCGTCGTCGACATCGCCGGCGTGAACAGCGTGCTCGGCCCGGTGCTCGCGAACGCCGCCGACGCGGTCGTCGGCATGGCGAAGGGCTTCGCCGCCACCCACAGGGCGCTGCGCCCGGCCGAGCTCGCGGCGGGCCCGCGGCCCCTGGTGGCGGCGAGCATGGCCGGAGTGACGACCCGGGGCGTCGACGCGGCGCGCGAGCGGCTGACCGACCTCGGCTACGAGGTGCTGGTGTTCCACGTCAGCGGGGCCGGCGGCCGGACACTGGAGGCGCTGGCCGGGCAAGGTCTGTTCGCGGGCGTACTGGACCTGACCCTCAGCGAACTCGCCGACGACCTGGTCGGCGGCATCCTGACGGCGGGCCCTGACCGGCTGACTGCCGCCGGACGCCGGGGCATCCCGCAGGTGGTGAGTCTGGGCGCCCTCGACATGGTGAAGTTCGGTCCGCTCGAGACACTTTCCCCCGCTCTGCGCGACCGCCATGTACAGGTGCACAACCCGTCGATCACGGTGGTCCGTACGACGGCCGAGGAGTGCGCGGAGCTCGGCCGCCGGATCGCGGCCAAGCTGCGGGCGGCCACCGGTCCCGCCGAGGTGTGCGTGCCGCTGCGGGGGCTCTCGACGCTGGGCGCCCCGGGCGGCCCGTATCACGATCCGACGCTGGACGAGGCGTTGTTCGCGGCCCTGCGGGAGGGGCTGCGGGGCAGCGCCGTCGGTGTGGTGGAGTACGACACGGACATCAACAGCCCGTCGTTCGGCCGTGCCGCTGCGGACCGTCTGCACCTGCTGATCGGCACGGAGCGGGCGGCGGGCGGCGTCGGCTGACGGCGAGTGGGCGGGGCCTCAGCCGGCCGTGAGCAGGACCCACACCTGACCGCGGGCGAAGTTCAGGCGCTCCCCCGCGGTATCGGTGAACACCGTGTCCCCGCCCTCGGTCGTCCGCTGCCACCGGGCGTCGTGTGCCCTGCCGTCGCGCAGCACCAGCGCGGTGCCGGAACCGACCGTCTCGGTGTACGGGGACACGCTGCCCGAGCGGTCACGGAACTGCGAGGGGCGGACCTGCGTGTACTGCACGACGACGGTCGCCGCCCCCAGAGGCCCGCCGTCCGTGGTTCGCGCGGCGGTGCCGTCGAAGGCCACCAGCCACCGCTTCTGCTCGGCCGACCATGTGAAGGTGAACCGGGCGGACGGATAGCGCACGGTGTGTTCGTCCACCGGCCGACCCTCGTCGGGAGCGGGCCCGAAGCGCATGCCGATGTCCGAGGCGTCGCTCACGTCGTCCGCGGCGGCGAGGGCCCGGTCGGGGCGCACATAGAGGTTGTGGGGTGCCGGGCGGTCGCCGGAGCGGACGAACGCGCCGGGCGCCTTGCCGGGGGGCAGGGCGGCCATGGGAGCCGCATCGATCAAGGGTCTCAGCGCCGACTGGGCACCGGAGTACGCGAGCGCCGGCCGGCCGAACTGCCTCAGCAGCGCGATGTCGGACTCACGGGCGCTGCGTACCGGTCCGACCCGCGGCGGCAACTGCGAGGAGAACACGGCCAGTATGCGGCTGAGTCCGGACTCGACCTGCTCGACGTACACGATGTCGGCCGCCCCGAGTCCGGTGTGCGGCCGCGCCGGAGGGACGTTGTCGATCTTGACTGCGAGGACCGGCCCGGACCGCCCGGGCATACCGGTGAAGTACGAGGTCCGCTGCTGCTTTTCGGGGCGCGCGCTCGCGTCGGTGCCCGGCTCCCGGTCGGTGCAGCCGAAGAGGGAGAGGGCCAGTACGGCAGCGGTCGACGCGGCGACCATGGTGCCGCCCCGCCCCGGTCCGGCTCTGCGTCCGCGGCTGCTGTTCGTGTCCATCGGCCCTCGTTCTTCCGGCCCTCAAGTGCACCACGGAAGACGGCATGCGGACAGTCCCCGACACCAGCCGGTCACGGCAGCAGCTGCTCCGTCCAGATGGTCTTGCCCGAGGCGGTGTACCTGCTGCCCCACCGGTGCGTCAGCTGGGCGATGAGGAACAGTCCGCGTCCGCCCTCGTCGGTCGGCCGGGCCCGGCGCAGATGCGGCTGGGTCTCACTCGGGTCCGCGACCTCGCAGACCAGTCGCTGGTCCTTGATGAGCCGTACGCTCACCGGGCCTCCGGCGTAACGAATCGCGTTGGTGAGCAGCTCGCTGACGATCAGTTCCGTGGTGAAAGCGAGCTCGTCCAGCCCCCATTCGGCGAGTCGCTCAGTGACGAGGGCCCTCGCATCCGACACCATCCGCACGTCCGCCGGGAACTCCCAGGCGACGACGGAGCCCTCCGGCAAGGCGGAGACACGCGCCAGCAGCAGAGCCGCGTCGTCGTCCGGTGGCCGTGCCAGGAACGGGGCGAGCATCTCGCGCCCGATCTCGGTCACCGCTCTCCCGGCGCTCCCGGCGCTCCCGGTGCGAGAGGCCGTGGCCCGCAGGTACTCGACGACATGACCGGCACCCGTGCCGGCCGCCTCCGACAGCGATCCCGCGGTGAAGGCCAGCAGGTCGCCGGGCTCGAGCTCCACCTCCACCGGCTCGAAGGGCGCGCCCTCGAGGCCGAGCGCCGGGCCCGCCTGCAGCTCCACCCGGTCGGTCTCCCCGGACATCCGGGCCAGCACGGGCGAGGCATGGCCCGCGCCGGCCATCAGGCAGCGCGCAGTCACCGGGTCGTAGACGGCGTACAGACACGTCGCACCCCGGACACTGCCGTCCGAGTCGCCCGGCTGCTCGTCGTCGGCGAGCCGCACCACGAGGTCGTCCAGGTGCGTCAGCAGTTCGTCGGGAGGAGGGTCCAGGTCGGCCAGTGTGCGCACCGCCGTGCGCAGACCGCCCATTGCCGCGGCCGCGTTGAGGCCGTGTCCCCGAACGTTTCCCACCACGAACGCCACCCGCGTCGAGGAGAGGGTGATGACGTCGAACCAGCTGCCGCCCGTGCCGGCCAGCGTCCTGCCGGGCACGTAGATGCCGGCCGTATCGGCCGCCGTCAGCTTCAGCGCCGGCCGGGGCAGCAGGCTGCGCTGCAGGGTTTCTGCCGTGCGGCGCTCGCGTGTGTAGCGTCGTGCGTTGTCGATGGCGAGGGCGGCACGGGAGCAGATGTCCTCCGCGACCGCGGCGTCCCGTGGGTCGAAGGGCGGCTGCACGGCTGTGCGCCACAGCGACACCGCGCCCAGGACGTGTCCGCGGGCCTGCAGCGGCACCACCATGTAGGAGGCGGTTCCCGGCGCCAGCACCAGCCGGCACCGTTCGGGGTCCTTGGCGATCCGGGGCCGCAGCTCCTCGATGTCGGGCACGATGACCGCCGACCCTCCGCGAAGGCGTTCGCTCTCGTACGCCTTGACGCGGACGACGGAGCCCTGCGGGTACAGCTCCCTGGGCCACGGGCCGCCGGGTGCGAGGACGGTGACCCGGCGCAGCGGCGCGCCGGTGGCGAACTCGCCGGGCTCCTCGCCGATGAGCACGGCCTCCGTGATGTCCACGCAGACGAGGTCGGCGAAGCCCGGGACCAGCAGATCGGCGAGCACCTGGGTGTTGCGGCCGACCTCCAGGGAGCGGCCGAGTGCGGACGCCGCCGTCCCCACGAGCACCGAGCGCCGTCGCGCTCGTTCCTGCTCGGTCACGTCGGTGAAGGTCACCGCGACTCCGCGGACGACCCCGTCACGGCCGGCCAGGCGCAGGGCGGAGAGCGAGACGCTCCGCTCACGTTCGGGCGCCTCGGCGAGACGGGCGGTGGTGACGAAGTCGATCAGCGGCTCGCCGGTCGCGACGACGCGGCGCAGCTGCGCGTCCACGGACGCCGCGTCCTCCGGCACCAGCACCTCGTCCAGCCGGCGGCCGGAAGGCGGGGTGGACAGCAGGGGGTCGTTCGGCAGCCTGTTGCCCCGCACGAGCCGCAGATCCGCGTCGTGGACGGCAAGGCCGATACCGGTCTGCGAGAAGAGCGCCCGGAGCAGTGCGTCGTTCTCGTCCCACCGGTCGGCGAGGTCCACCGGGACGAGCCGTAGAAGAAAGCGTGCGCCCAGGAGACCGTCCACGGGCAGCAGGTCGAGCTGCACGCCGCGCGGACCACCGGCGCACTTCAGGGAGGTACGCACCGAGCGCGGGGCGGGGGCGGGTGTGTGATCACGGAGAGCGGGCCAGGCTCCCGGATCGGTGAGAAGGTCCTGCACGGGACGGCCCTGCAGGTCTGCGGCAGTCGATCCGGTGAGCTCCACGGCGCCGCCGGTGCAGGCGATCACACCGCCCGCGTGATCGATGACGAGCAGCGCCGAGTCCTCCGGCCGCTCCGATCCCGTGCTCACGATGTGGCCGCTGGTGCTCACTCCTCGATCACTCCCAGGGGGCGCTCCCGGAATCGGCGCCGCCGGTGCGGCAGACGTATGGAACCCCGCGCCTACATTCAACGCCAGAGCGCCCGGTCTCGCCCGTCGGCACGAAGCACCGGCACGGAAACGAGCCCGGAGGCGCTGCCCGTCGCGGAGTCGCGCGGCCGGTAATCGAACGTGACAGCGAGCACGAGCAGGTTTTAGGATCTTCGGTACGGCATCGCGTGCCGGTCACCGACCGGGTGAGGCATGGAGGTGCCCGTGAGTTTGCCTTACGGAGGCATTCCACAGTGTCAGTAGAGCTGAACCACACCATCGTTCTCGCCCGGGACAACCGGCAGTCCGCCGAATTCCTCGCCCACATTCTGGGGCTCGAACTCGGCGAGGAATGGGGGCCGTTCATCCCCCTCACCCTCAGCAACAACGTCACCCTCGACTTCGCGACCGTCGATCACGACGTCCCGTTGCAGCATTACGCGTTCCTGATCTCCGAGGCGGAGTTCGACCAGGTCTTCCAGCGGATCCAGGAGGCGGAGATCACGTACTACGCCGACCCGCACGGCAAGCGGCCCAGGGAGATCAACCACAACGACGGGGGCCGCGGGATGTACTTCAACGACCCTGCCGGTCACGGCATGGAGGTCATCACCAGGCCGTACGGCAGCGGAAGCTGACGTCAAGCCCCTCGCACGCCGCGGTCCGTCGGCTCCCCGCCGCGGCCTCGGCGTGCGAGGGCCCGCTGGGCACGGCTCAGCAGCGTGCCGGGGGACAGCACGCGCAGTGCGGCACGAGCGGCGTTGGCGCCCGGCGCACCGTGCACTCCACCGCCGGGGTGCGCGCCCGCCGAGGCGAGATAGAGCCCCGCGACCGGTGTCTCGGGGCGGCCGGTGCCGGGCATCGGGCGGAAGATCAGCTGCTGATGGACGGCGGTCGTGCCGCCGTTGATCGCTCCGCCGCGCAGATTGGCGTCCAGGGCCTCGAGGGTCGGTGGAGCGAGGATGCGGCGGGCCAGGATCCGGGCACGGAACCCGGGCGCGTACCGCTCCACCTGCTCCTCCAGCCGATCGGCCATGGCCTCCTGTTCACTCGGGTCCCACCGGCCGGTCAGTCCGTCGTCCCCCGCGTCGCCCTTGGTGCGGTGCGGGACATGGGTGTACGCCCAGGCCGATTCGGTGCCGCCGGGTGACCGGGTGGCGTCCGCCGCGGTCATCTGGCCGAAGAGCACGAACGGGCGGTCGGGCACCTGACCCATCGCCAGCTGTGCGGCGAACCGGGTGAGCCCGTCGACGCCGTCGGCCACATGAACCGTACCGGCGGTGGCCGCCTCTCCGGCGGTCCACGGAACGGCGCCGTCCAGCGCCCAGTCGACCTTGAAGGTGGCGAAGTCCCACTGGAAGCGCCGCAGATCCCGCAGCAGCCGGGGCGGCAGGTGCCGCTCGTCGACCAACTCCCCGTACAGGGCCGGTACGGACACATCCGCCAGCACCGCACGGCCGGCCGGTACCGACTCGCCCGACGCGGTCCGTACGGCCACGGCACGGCCTGCGCGCACGACGACTTCGACGGCCCGTTCGCCGCATCTCACCGCACCGCCACGGTGTTCGAGCCTGCGCACCAGGGCCGCCGTCAGCATGCCTGCACCGCCGACGGGCACGGGGAAGCCGTGGCTCTGACCGAGCATCGACATCAGCCAGCCGAACCCCCCGCTGCCCGCCGCCTCCGGCGCGAGATCCGCGTGCAGCGCGCTCCCCGCGAGGAGCAGCCTGCCCGCCTCTGCCCCGAACTCCTCCTCCCCCAGCCGGCGCACGGGCAGCAGCAGCGTGCGCGCCAGCCGCAGGCCGCCTCCGGCACGCAACCGGGCAGCCAGCCGGGCCGAGGCCCGCACGGGTGGGAAGGGCGTGAACAGCAGTTCCAGGATGTCCGGCCGCAGCCGCTCCCACACGTCGTACAGGTCCTGCCACGCGGCGCCGTCGCCGGAGGCAAAGGCGTCCAGGCCGGCCGCGGTGTCCTCGGCGCGGCGTTCCAGGACGGCGCACCGGCCGTCGGCCAACGGGTGGGCGAGCACCCGGGGCGCGTGGCTCCAGCGCAGCCCGTCCCGCTGCAGCTCCAGAGCGGACAGCACCGGAGAGGCCGCGGCCAGCGGATAGAAGGCGCTGCACACGTCGCTCACGAAGTCGGGATGGACACCCCGGTCGCTGCGCACGGCGCCACCCGGTTCCGGCTGCGCCTCCAGGACCTCGACGCTCCAGCCCGCGTCCGCGAGGAGATTAGCCGCAACGAGACCGTTCGGTCCCGCTCCGATGACCACTGCGTCCGGCATCGCTGTCTCCTGAGGTCTCGACGACGTGTGCCAGGCGGCTGAGCATCTTGCGATGGCGCAGGGCCAGGAGGGCGTCGAAGACGGCGTTGTGCAGGGCCCCTCCGGCCCCGGTCAGGGGATGCTCGTCGACGATGACCAGGGTGTACGCGCCCCAGGGCCGGACGTCGACGGCGATCCTCGCACTGCCCAGCGGCCCGCTCTCCGCCTCCAGCTCGAGGATGCGCGGCGGTTCGCAGCGGCGCACCGTCGTCCTGCCGTTCAGGGTCCACGGGCCGATCCGCACGGTGTACTCGAGGGCGGAGCCCACGTCGGGCCAGTCGCCGGGGCCGGGCCTGCTGTCCGCCGTGCCGAGGACCCAGTCGCTGTAGCGGTCCCTGTCCTCCAGGACGGACCACACCGCTTCGGGGGACCTTCTGATCAGCTGGTTGTAGACGGCCATGAGTCCTCCCGCACAAGGCGCTGACGTTCCTGGACTCGCGGGTGCCCACTCCTTCACGGTTCATGACCGGCCTCGGGACGGGCCACCGTGAGCCGCGTCGCGTCACGGGGAGCCGGGCGGCTGATCCTCCTCGGGGCGCCGTCCGCCGAAAATCCGTCGACCGGCTCACTCGCGCCCTTCCCGGATGGCGCAATGTCTCTTTATGCCCATTAGATGTAACGAAGTGTGCGCGCTGAGGCGGCGCACGACGAACGACACGGTTTACGCCACCGGATGTTCCGCGAACGGAGCCCGCGCCATGACCACCGACCCCAACGCTTCCTTTCCGTCCGACTACCAGGACGACCGACCGCGGCCGCCCGACAGGACCTCTGAGGCGGCCCACGTCGCGCCGACGCACGCCACTCGCGCCGTTCCGCCCATACCCCCGCTCCCTCCCCACCCGCCGGTGTTTCCCCCGTCGCCGACGGTGCCCACCGGCCCGGTCGGTCCTCCTGCTCCGGACCCCGTCGCCCCGTCGCCCGTCGCCCCGGCGCCAGTCCAGCCGGCGCCCGTCGACCCGGACCCCGTCCACCCGGCGCCCCTCGCCCCGGCGCCAGTCCACCCGGCGCCCGCCCACCCTGCGCCCGAATCGAGGCACCCGTACGAAGATCCGCGGCCGGTGCCCGACGCGTTCCCGCCGCTGGACGCGGAAGAGGCCCCGCGGCCGTCCTCCACCGCGAGCGAGCAGCCCTCACCCCTGAACGCCGCGCCCTTCCGGCCACAGACCGGCGCGTCCGAGCCGTCGTCCCCGCTGAACGGCACGGCCGACGGGGCCCTGCCCGTGCGTGACATCGCCGTGGATCCGACGCCGGTGCGCGACGCGGTCGCGGACCCGCATCCGCTGCGCACGACGCCGGTGCCACCCCTGAGCCCACTCCCGGCTTCCGACGCCCCCTCGGACGACGCGCACGACCCGCACGACCCGCACGACCCGCACGACCCGCACGACCTGCACGACCCGCACGACCCGCACGACCTGCACGACCTGGACTCCGTCCTGGCGGACGTGAACGCCCCGGACGTGGACACCGTGGCCCCGGCACCACACGCGGACCCGCTCCAGGACGGCCCGGCGAACGACAGCGAGCAGCCGATCCAGACGCTCCTGTGGACGGCCGCCACCGAGCGCCCCGTCGCGGAGGTCGCCGCGCTGGTGAGCCGGCTGAAGTGCACCGGCGAGGTCGACAGCCCCGGCGACGTGGCCCTTCGAGCGGCGGCGGTCTCGCGTCCTCTGGAGGAGGTCAGGGAACTGGTCGCCCTCCTCAAGAACGAGCACCCGAACGACCTGCACGAAGCCGCCACCACCCTGCGTGCCGCCGCCGTCGGCAGGTCCATCGAGGACGTGGTGGAGCTCGTGAACATGATCGGCACGGACGCGACCGAGTGGCAGTGCCCGCCGAATGAGGCCGCCGCCGAGGGCCAGGAGCCGCTGTCCCGCGCGGCCGGCGACCGCGGCCCCGTCGACACCACGGCGGTCGCGCCTGCGGCGGCCCCCGCCGCCCCTGGCCCCGCCCCTGCCTCTGCGGAGCGGGCGAAGCAGTCGGCGCCGTGGCCCACGACGGCGCTCGACAGCGCGCTCGCCGCCGGTCCGAGCAGCCACACCGTCTCCCCCGCGATGCGTGCGCCACTGCGCTGGCCCGCGGCCCTCGCCCTGTTCGCCTGCGGCATCATCCATCTGCCGACCGACGCTGCGGGCCTGCGCTCCGGCGGCTACGCCGAGACGCTCTCCGTCGCCGTCATGGTGCTCTGCCTGGTCGTGGCCGTGTGGCTCGCCGTACGGGACACCGTGCTGGTCTGGGCCGCCGCCGCCGGACTGGCGGTCGGCATCGTCGCGCTGCACGCCCTGACGGGCCTGGGCACGCTCAATCTGCTGCAGAGCAGCCTGGGCGCTTCGTTCGGCTGGGCGAGGGCAGCCGCAGTGCTGTGTGCCGGTGCGGGCGCGATCATCGCCGGCTCCGTCCTCCTGCGCCGCCCGGAGCCGGCGGCCGGTGCGACACCCAACAGCTGAGCGCTCCCCCGCCGCAGAGCTGCCTTCGGCCTTCCGCCACGGCCCGCCCGCCGCTGCGGAAGGCCTGCGGCACGTCAGCTTCCGGGACCGTGTCTCCCGGGACCGCGCTCGTCAGGGCCGCGCCGGTCGGGAGCAGCCGTCTCCTTCCGTACCGGTTCGGGTTCCTCTTCCCGTTCCCCTTCGGCCTGCGACGGAGTGGTGCGGGGAAAGTTCTGTCCGCGGACCGGATCGTCTTCCCGTTCGCCCTCGGCCTGCGAGGGTGTCTGCTCGCTCATGGGACATCTCCTCACCGTCTGAGCCGGATGGCACGGGTCGCCGGGTTCCCGGGGGCGAAGCTGCCAATCATGGGCCGCTGATGGCCCGCGGATCGTGCGGGAGTGCGGCCGTTGGCGGCCCGCCGAAGATGGCACAGGCCCGACATCGCATGCCCTACCGGAGAAAGGGCGGTGGCAATCCGATGGATTCCGACACCGACATCCTGGACGTGGCGGCCGATGCCGCCGCGCGGACCGGACGCGCCGTCGACGCGGCCCGCAGAGCGCTCGCGAGCAAGGGGGTGTACCTCATGCCCTCGGACGACGTCCTCGCCTGCGTCGGCGCGGACGCCACCTCCTGGACCCGCTTCGCTGCCCACTGGGCGGACCTGGCGGTGGACGAGTACGCCGCCGGGCACGGCATCCGCCGGCTGCGGCGCTACGGACATTTCCTCCTCGCGCCGGCGACCGGAGTGCTGAAGCTCCTGCCGCACGAGGTCTTCGTCCAGCCGGACGACACGAACCCTCCGCACACGATGGTGGAGCGTCACTTCGAGCCCCTGACCGGCGCTTTCATAGCCGACCCCGCTCTGCGTTCCCTCCTCGCGCTGCTGGGCCGGACGGCAGGTGCCCTCGGCTCGCCCCAATGGTGGAGCGTCAAGGTGCACCCCTTGCGGGTGATCGCCACGGAGGACGACAAGAGCGAGCCCACGCCGGAGGGCCGGCACCGGGACGGTGTGACGCTCGTGTCCTCGCTGCTGATCGGACGTGGCAACGCCACCGGCGGGGAGAGCACCGTGTACTCGTCCGAGGGCGACAAGGTGCTGTCGGGGACGCTGCACGAGCCGGGGAGTCTGCTGCTGTCCGACGACCGCACCACGTTGCACGGTGTGTCGCCGATCCGGCCGGTAGACGCCGGACTGCCGGCCTACTGGGACGTCCTCGTCACGACCCTCACCCCGGACTGACGCTGCGAGGAGCGGCCGTGCGGCGAAACTCGCCGGACACCCCTCCACGCCGACGGTGGACATCATCCCCTCAAAATCCCCGGTCGTGTGGGGGGCGAACAGGGGAATGCCCAGGTTTCCCGTGAGTCCGCATCGGTTACACGGGTTTGATGTGGCCCGCTTCGGTATGCGACAGGTACGACAGCAAGAGCAGCGAATGACGGTCGCGGACAGCAGTTCGACGTCCGGGCGGAGCGGGACGCGATACACCGCGGGCGCGACGGTGCTTCGCTGGCTGACGACCACCGATCACAAGACCATCGCGAACATGTATCTGGTGACCGCGTTCGGCTTTTTCCTTTTCGCGGGGCTGCTCGCCATGCTGATGCGTGCGGAGCTCGCGAGGCCCGGTCTGCAGATCGTGTCGAACGAGCAGTACAACCAGTTGTTCACCATCCACGGCACCGTGATGATGCTGCTGTTCGCCACACCGACCTTCGTCGGGTTCGCCAACGCCGTGATGCCGCTGCAGATCGGCGCGCCGGATGTCGCCTTCCCACGGCTCAACGCCTTCACGTACTGGGTGTTCCTGTTCGGCGGCCTGATGGTGGTATCGGGCTACCTGACGAGCAACGGGGCAGCCTCCTTCGGCTGGTTCGCCTATGCCCCGCTCAACGGGCCGGTGCACTCGCCGGGCACCGGCGGCGACCTGTGGGCCATGGGTCTGGTCGTCTCGGGTCTGAGCACGATCCTGGGTGCGGTCAACTTCATCGCCACCGTCGTGTGTCTGCGCGCTCCCGGTATGACGCTGTTCCGCATGCCCATCTTCACGTGGAACGTGCTGTTCACGTCGATTTTGGTGCTGCTGGCCTTTCCGGTGCTGACCGCCGCCCTGCTGGCACTCGAGGCCGACCGCAGATTCGGTTCCCATGTCTTCGACCCGGCGAACGGCGGGGCCCTGCTGTGGCAGCACTTGTTCTGGTTTTTCGGGCATCCGGAGGTCTACATCGTGGCCCTGCCGTTCTTCGGCATCATCACCGAGATCCTGCCGGTGTTCAGCCGTAAGCCGGTCTTCGGGTATTTCGGGCTGATCGGTGCGACCGTCACCATCACTGGTCTGTCCGCAGTGGTGTGGGCGCACCATATGTTCGCGACCGGTGCGGTGTTGCTTCCGTTCTTCTCGCTGGCGTCGCTGCTGATCGCCGTGCCGACCGGGGTGAAGTTCTTCAACTGGATCGGAACCATGTGGCACGGATCGCTGTCGTTCGAGACACCGATGCTGTGGGCGATCGGCTTTCTCACGACGTTCCTCTTCGGAGGGCTCACCGGGGTGCTGGTGGCTTCGCCGCCGCTCGACTTCCACACCACCGACAGCTATTTCGTGGTCGGGCACCTCCACTACGTGCTGTTCGGCACCGTCGTCTTCGCCATGTTCGCCGGGTTCTACTTCTGGTGGCCCAAGTTCACCGGCCGGATGCTCGACGAGCGGCTCGGCAGGATCCACTTCTGGACCCTGTTCGTGGGTTTCCAGCTGACCTTCCTGGTGCACCACTGGCTGGGAGCCCAGGGGATGCCCCGCCGTTACGCCGACTATCTGGCCGCCGACGGCTTCACCACGCTCAACACCCTCTCCTCCATCGGTGCCTTCCTGCTGGGGGCGTCGACGCTTCCGTTCTTCTACAACGTCTGGAAGACCTGGCGGTACGGCGTGCAGGTCACCGTGGACGACCCGTGGGGCTTCGGCCGGTCGCTGGAGTGGGCCACCTCGTGCCCGCCGCCGCGCCACAACTTCGTGGCGCTGCCCAGGATCCGCTCCGAGTGCCCCGCCTTCGACCTGCACCATCCGCAGGTCGCCGCAGCGCGCCCCAAGAGGGTCGGCGAGGGACCGGGGCGGCTGACATGAAGCCGGAAGCCCTGCTCTTCCTCGGAGTCGCCGTGTTCTTCGCCGCGTCCGCCATGATCTACGGGTGGTGGGCGGGAGATCCGACCGGGACCGCGGTGCTGGTCGTGTCGTTCCTGATGGCCGCCCTCGTCACGTTCTTCCTGGGGCGGCAGGACCGGCGCCTGGGCACCGTCCCGCAGAACCGCGGGCAGGCCGAGGTCCGTGACACCGCCGGCCCGGTCGCCTTCTTCCCGCCGCGCAGCTACTACCCGGTGCTCGCCGCCGTGGGCACCGCGGTCCTGGCGTTGGGCGTCGTCTACGGGCTGTGGCTGTTCCTCATCGGCGCGGGGCTGCTCGCACCGGCCGTCTTCGGCTTCGTCTTCCAGTACAACGACCCCGAACCGTGAGCCCTTGTGCGCGTCGGCGGGTCACGCCAATCCCGGCTACGCCTTGGCGCGCGGCTGCTCGCCCTGTTCTTCCTCCGGGTCCGCGTCGAAGTGCTCGGCGTGCGCCCGGTTGTCGGGGTGGAACCAGGCGCTGACGGCGCGCCGGACCCTTTGCGGCCGGGTGTCCTCGGCGCCTTCCTCGGTCGCCGGCAGCGGGCTGGGCGGTGCACGGTGTGTCATGACGTACCGCATCTCGGGAGACAGCGGCCGATGGCGTTCGCCGTAGGTCCCTTCGACGGACTGCCGGAGGTCGCCCGTCTCCTCCCCCTCGGCCAGCACTTCCGCCTCATGTGCCTGCAGCGCCAGGCACAGCCGCTTGGTGAGCCAGAAGGCCGCGACGGGCCCGAGAACCACCAGCACACGCATGACCCACGTCAGTGCGTTCACCGAGACGTCGAAGGTGAACGCGACGATGTCCTGGCCGCCGGCCACCAGGAGCAGACCGTAGAACACGATGGCGGCGACGCCGAGCCCCGTGCGTACCGGCCGGTCGCGGGGACGGTCGCAGAGGTGCTGTTCGCCGCGTTCCGCGGTGATCCACCGCTCCAGGAAGGGGTACGCGTACAGGGCGAGGAAGAACACGCCGGGGAACACGACCGCCGGAATCAGCGGGTTCCACTGGACGGTGTGACCCCACAGCCGGGTCTCGAAGCCGGGCATGACACGCATCGCGCCCTCGATGAAGCCGAGGTACCAGTCGGGCTGCGCCCCGACGGACACCTGATCCGAACGGTAGGGCCCGTACGCCCAGACGGGGTTGACCTGCGCGAGCCCCCCGAGCGCGGCGAGCACGCCGAAGACCATGGCGAACAGGCCGCCCGACTTGGCGGTGAAATGCGGAAACATGGGGCGGCCCACCACGTTGGCGTTGGTTTTTCCCCGCGCCGCCCACTGGGTGTGCTTGAGGTGGAAGACCAGGATCAGGTGCGCCGTCACCGCGGCCAGCAGCAGCCCCGGCAGCAGCAGGATGTGCACCGGGTAGAGCCGGGAAATGATGTCCTCGCCCGGGAACTCGCCGCCGAAGACGAACATGCTCAGGTAGGAGCCGACGATCGGGACGGACAGGATGAACCCCTGGGCCGTGCGCAGCCCGGTGCCGGACAGCAGGTCGTCGGGCAGCGAGTAGCCGGCGAACCCCTCCAGGATCGTGACGACCAGAAGGGTCACGCCGATCACCCAGTTGGCCTCGCGCGGTCGGCGGAACGCACCGGTGAAGAACACCCGCAGCATGTGCACGCCGATCGCCGCGACCATCACCAGCGCGGCCCAGTGGTGGATCTGACGGATCAGCAGACCGCCGCGCACATCGAAGCTGATCTCCAGCGTCGATGCGTAGGCCTCGCTCATGCGGATGCCGAGCATCGGCGTGTAGGCGCCGCGGTACACCACCTCCCCCATGCCCGGCTCGAAGAACAGCGTCAGGTACACGCCGGTGATCAGCAGCACCACGAAGCTGTAGAGCGCCAGTTCACCGAGGAGGAACGACCAGTGGTCCGGAAACGCCTTGCGCAGCAGTGCTCCGCCGTCGAACAGCGGCAGGCGGGCGTCGAGGGCGCCGGACGTGTCCTTCGCCGCCCGTTCGGCCCTGCGCCTCAGTTGTTCCCTCCTCGAAAGCACCCGCCACGCACCTCTCACCGACGATCCGGCCTTCCGCGACCTCGCGGCCGACGTCAGCCTTACCCGGAAAAGGTGGTTTGTCCCTCACCGAAGACGCGAGCCCCGTCGCCGGTACGAGGGAGTGCCCGCGCTCAGGCGCCGTGTACGGACAACCGTTCCGCCGCCGCCGCCGTCTTCTTCGCGTGGTTCCGCGCGTCCCGTGCCGTACGGTCCGCAGCAGCCGCGCGGTCACGGGCCTCCCGCATCCCGTCCTCCGTCCGGCGCCGCTGCTTCCGGGCCTGTGTCAGCTCCCGTTCCAGCGCGGCCACCCGCTCGCCCGACTCCTCGGACGCGGCCTGCGCCTGCTCGAGCTCGGCCGCCGCCGCTTCCCGGGCCTGCTCGCTCTCGCGGGCTCGTCGCTCGGCCGCCTCGGCTTCCTGCCGGGCCCGGTCGAGCTTTTCACGGTGACGCCGGTCGCGGCGGTCCTCGTCCGGCTCCGCCGCGGGCGCCGGAGTCTTTGCGCGGGGGCGCGCAGGGGTCGCGACGGCCCCTGCGCTCGCTTCGAGGCCGCTGAAGCCGACGGGTGCGCTCAGCGGCTTCTCGAGATGGCCCGCGGCCCATTCCCGCGCGGCCTGCGGATCGGCCAGGACGGCGTGCAAGGTGGCCTCGACCTCGTGCAGGGCGTTGTCGCCGACGGCCTGTCCCGCGTCCGCCGCCAGCTGCCGGGCCTCTTTGGCCAGCGCCCCCACCAGCAGATGCTGCTGTCTGCCCAACTCGCGCAGCTGCTCGCCGTCGAGGTCGCGGTGGGCCGCGCGCAGCCCCTCGCCGAGGCTGATCAGCGGCTGGATCTTCTCCGGTTCCCGGCGTACCAGCAGATTGCAGGCCCACGCGGACACCGTCGGCCTGCGCAGCGCGCGGATCCCTTCGGCCAGCTCCCGGTCCCCCGCCTGGCGGGCGGCCGCCGCAGCCGCGTTGCGGGCCGCCGTGAACTCCTGGGGCCGCAGGGCGTACAGCTCGTCGAGAACAGTTTCCAGTTCCACCGCGCTCCTTACGGTCGCCCCGCCGGACACCGGCCGCTTCCCAGGATTCCATTCCGGCCCGGTCCTGCCATCCGGCTCCGCCGGCTGCCCCCGGACGAGAGGTGTCCTCGGGCACGACCGCCGTCCGCCCGTGCCATGATCGCCGCTATGTCTCCCGCTCCTTCTCCCGTGGTCTGGCCCGCCGCACTCACGACCCGACGTCTCGCGCTGCGTCCCGTCGAGCGGGCGGACGTGCCGGTGATCGCCCGGCTGTGGACGGACCCCGAGGTGCGACGGCACCTCGGGGGGCCGGTGGACAGCAACGTCGTCCGGATCCGCGAGCAGAGGTGCGTCGGCGCCCGCGGGGTGTTCGCGGTCGCACGCCGGGCGGACGACGCGATCGTCGGCCTCGTGAGTGTGGAGCCCGACGCCCGGGACGGCAGGACCGAGGTGTCGTACCAGTTACTGCCGGAGTACTGGGGCCATGGCTACGGGGGCGAGGCCGTCGCCGCCGCCGTCGACTGGGCTCGGAGCAACGTCACGTCCCGCGTCCCCGGGGTGACGGCGTTGACACAGCAGGCCAACGCCCGGTCCAGGCGGCTGCTCGAACGTCTCGGCGCCACGCTGGTGGACAGCTTCGTCGAGTGGGACGAGCCCCAGGTCCTCTACGCGTTCCCGCCCCTGGCGTAGGGCCGGGCCGTGGTGGTCGCGCGATGCCAGGGAGGGCTGTTGTGCCCGCGCGTCGTCCCCGCGGCGCCGCGCGGCACGGACCCGCGGCGGTTGTGGCACTGGATGCGGCGAACCCGTAGGCGCGGACCCCAAGGGGCCGTCCGCCTCGATGCGAGACCGGCAGCGGCCCCAAGCCGTCCGCCTCCGCGCCGGGCCCGCCGGACGGCCCTCGGGGTCCGCGGTTGGCTCACTCCGCCCGGTCGGCGGCCGCGTGGAGCGCGGCCACGTCGAGCCTCTTCATGCCGAGCATGGCCGCCATCGCACGCTGGGCACGGGTCTCGTCCTTGTCCGCCAGCAGCTCCCCCAGGGCGGCCGGGACGACCTGCCACGACAGGCCGTACTTGTCCTTCAGCCACCCGCAGGGGCCCTCCTGGCCGCCCTCGCCCAGCTTCTCCCAGTAGTAGTCGACCTCCTCCTGGTCCGCGCAGTTGATCAGCAGGGAGATCGCCTCGTCGAAGACGAACTCCGGGCCGCCGTTGATCGCGGTGTACTCCTGGCCGTCGAGGACGAAGTCCACGGTCAGCACGGTGCCCGCCGCCCGGGGCCCCGCCTCGCCGTAGTACGAGATGTGCTTGATCTCCGAGTTCGGGAAGACCGAGACGTAGAACTCGGCGGCTTCCTCGCCCTGGGTGTCGAACCAGAGGTTCGGGGTGATCCGCGGCATCGGTGCTCCTGGTGGTCGGGTCGGTGTGGCCCTGCTGCGGTACTGACCATCGCACCCTCCGGAATTCATCGCTCGCGTCGCCACAGCGCCGGGCGGAGGATAGGAGCGATGACCGGATCTGTGACCCTGATCAGTGAGAGTCCGGAAGACCCGTACTCGCACGGTCGAGCCGCCGCCGTGGTGCTCGACCGGCGCGGCCGGGTGTCCGGCTGGAGCGAACGCGCTCGTGCGCTGACGGGCTACTCCGCCGAGGACGTGCTCGGCCGTTCCGCGATGGAGACCCTGGTGGACCCGGCCGACCGCGACGTGGTCGTGGAGGCCACCACCGCGTGCATCAGGAACCGCGGCTGGTTCGGCGTCGTGCCGGTGCTGGGCAGCGACGGCAGCAGGCTCCGCCTCGGGATCCGGGCGCGCTGGGTGACACGCGAGGCGGGGGTCTACGAGTGGTATCTGGTGGCCGCGCCCGCCGAGGAGGTCCTCCAGTGGGAGATCGACCGTTCGGTCATGGACGGCATGTTCCGCAGGTCGCCCATCGGTCTGGCGGTGCATGACACCGACCTGAGCATTCTGCGGATCAACCGGGCGATCGCCCGCATCGGCGGCGTCAGCAGCGAACAGGCACGGGGCCACCGCATCGGTGACTTCCTCATCCGCTCGGACGCGGAGACCGTCGACGAGGGGCTGCAGAAGGTGCTGGAGACCGGCACTCCGATGATCTTCACGGAGCAGCCGTGCCGGGTGCCGGGCGGACCCGGCAGGCCCGACAGGGAGCGATACGTCTCGGTGTCCGCGTTCCGCATGGAGGATTCCGCCGGCCGGGTCCTCGGGGTGACGCAGCTGGTGGAGGACGTCACAGAAGGTCACCGCGCGCGCCGGAGGCTCGCTCTGCTCACCGAGGCGGGCGCCACCATCGGAACCACGCTGGACGTACAGACCACGGCGGAGGAACTGGCGCGGGCGGCGGTGCCCGGCCTGGCCGACTGTGTTTCGGTCGACCTCCTCGAGCCGGTCAGCCGCGGCGAGGAACCCGTCCCCGGCGGCGTGGGCCCGGTGCGCAGGACGGCGAACAGGACGATCACGCCCGAGACCGCCCATCTCCTCTTCCCGGTGGGCACGGTGAACTCGTTCCCGAAGGACACGCCGCAAGGGCGGTGCCTGTCCACCGGGAAGCCCGTCCTGAAGCCGTACATCGACCTCTCCGGCTTCCTCACGACCATGGGCCGGGGCACGACGACCGGACTCCAGAACGTCCATTCACTGATGGTGGTCCCTCTGACGGCACGTGGGCTCGTCCTGGGATTCGTCAGCCTGTGGCGGTCCCGCCTGCCCGATCCGTTCGAGGAGGACGACCTCACCCTGGCGAGCGAACTCGCCGCCCGTGCCGCCGTCTCCCTCGACAACGCCCGCCGCTTCACCCAGCAGCACCGGGCCGCGCTCGCGCTGCAGCGGCGTCTGCTGCCGAGGGAGCTGCCGGCCCATCCGGCGGTCGTCGTGGCGCACCGCTACATGCCGGCGGGCGGGACGACCGGCGTCGGCGGCGACTGGTTCGACGTCATTCCGCTGTCCGGGGCCCGGGTCGCCCTCGTCGTCGGCGACGTCGTCGGTCACGGCATCAACGCCGCCGCCACGATGGGCCGTCTGCGGACTGCCGTGCACACGCTGGCCGATCTCGACCTCGAGCCCGACGAGGTGCTCTCCCATCTCGACGACCTGGTGAACCGGCTGGCCGGGGAACAGGAGGAGGACGTCGAGGGCGGGCCGGGAGAACAGGTGGTGGGCGCGACCTGTCTGTACGCCGTGTACGACCCCGTGACCCAACGCTGCTCCCTCGCCCGGGCCGGGCACCCGCCGCCGGCGGTGATGTCACCCGAGGGAGACGTGAGCGTGCCGGATCTGCCTGCCGGGCCCCCGCTGGGTCTCGGCGGACTGCCGTTCGAGGCGGCGGAGCTGACACTTCAGGAAGGCAGCGTCATCGCCCTCTACACAAACGGTCTGGTCGACGGTGCGATGCACGACATGGAGGCCGGACTGGCCCAGCTGTGCGAGACGCTGGCGGGGCCGACCCGGCCACTGGAGGACACCGCCCAGGCGGTCGTCGACCGGCTGCTGCCGGAGCGGCCCTCCGACGACGTCGCGCTGCTGCTGGCTCAGACTCACACCCTGGCGCCGGAGTTGGTCGCCACCTGGGAGCTCGCGGCGGAGCCGACCGCTCCGTCGCGGGCCCGTCAGCTCACCGCGGACCAGCTGGTGGCGTGGGGGCTGGAGGAGATGGTCTTCTCCACGGAGCTGATCGTCAGCGAGCTGATCACCAACGCCTACCGCTACGCGGGCGGCCCCCTGACGCTACGGCTCATCCACCACCAGCGGCTCATCTGCGAGGTCTCCGACCCGAGCAGCACGTCCCCCCATCTGCGGCGGGCGCGCAGCACCGACGAAGGCGGGCGGGGCCTGCTCCTGGTCGCCCAGCTGACGGCACGCTGGGGCACACGGCACACGCGGGAAGGCAAGACCGTCTGGACCGAGCAGGCGCTGCCGCCGCTCCTCGGCGGACTGCCCGAACCCGGACCCGGACTTGACCTCGGAGCCTTGCCGTAGTCACCGCGGGGCCTCGTCACACCCACCCGCCCGGGCCGGGCCGTGGCGGTCGATCCGGCCCGCCTCCTCGACCCGGCCGTGCCGGCAGCGCCGCCTCGGGCAGCCCGATGGCCGCTGCGACGAACGGACCGAGTGCCGGCTCGCCGCGGCGGGGTCACCAGTCGCCGTCGGCGACCGCCTTGCCCCGCCGGGGCGCGTCGCCCAGGGGCAGGACCTGGCCGGGCGCCGGGGGCTGCCACGGGGCGTGGTCGTCACCGAGCCAGTCGCCGACCGGCTGCACGTCACTGAGGTTCTGCGCGGGCGGGAGGTCGGCGGCGTTCTCGTCGTAGTACTCGAACCAGGGCAGCCCGGCCCGCGTGTAGGCGGCACGGTCGACGGGCGACGGGGGCGCGTCCTCGCCGGTGATGCGGCGCCACTCGGGCGGGGTCACCAGGTGGACGAACACCCGGCCGGCAGGCTCCGCCGCCCAGTCGGAGAAGCGCCGGTCGTGCGACTCGAGCTCGAACGGCTCGCGCAGGTACACGGCGCCGTTCCAGCTCTGCCGGTAGGGAGGCAGGCCGTGCTCGCCGGCGTCCACG
>NZ_JBEXRZ010000097.1:0-25195 GCF_040613325.1 Streptomyces sp. NPDC006283
CACCCGGACCGGGTACGCATTGCCGGGCCGTTCCACGACGCCGGGAGGACCTGCCGGTGCGGGCCGCCTCTTCGTGGTGGAGGGAGCTCAGGCCAGGCAGCAGGGCAGCGCGCCGTGGTGGTCGATCATCTCGCCGAGCGCGCTCTGCATGACGGGCATCGGCAGCGGATCCGCCGCGCCTGTGCCGTCGAGTTCGGCGAAGGCGCGGTGCAGATTGGGCACGAGCCGTTCGCTGTCCAGCAGCTGCGCATAGGGGCCGAGGGCGGCGCCGCGGGCGGTCTCGAGCGGGGTGAGGCCGGCCCGCCTGCCCTCGGCGGCGAGCTGCTGGACCCGGCGCAGATAGCCCTCGACCTCGTCGAGGACCTCGGGCCCGCAGACCGGGCCGTGGCCGGGGACGATCGTGGTGGCGCCGAAGGCCCGCAGCCGCTCCAGCGCCGTCAGCGAGCCGGTGATCGAGCCCATCAGGCAGAACGGCGTCACGCCGTTCATCACCAGGTCGCCGGTGAACAGCACCTTGTGCTCGGGCAGCCACACCACGGTGTCGTTGGAGGTGTGCGCGGGGCCGATGTGCTCCAGTTCGGCGCGGATCGCTCCGACGTGCAGGGTCAGCCGGTCGGTGAAGGTCAGCTGGGGCGGGGCGAGTTCGATGGTGCCCCAGTCGACGTCGGGCCACAGTCCGGTCAGGTGCAGCCCCGCGGCGATCATCTCGCTGCGGGTGCGTTCGTGGCCGATGACGAGCGCTTCGGGGAACAGGTGGTTGCCGAAGGCGTGGTCGCCGTGGAAGTGGGTGGTGACGACCGCGCGGGGGGCGGCCGCGTTCAGGCCGAGCGCGGTGGCGCGCAGATGCCGGGCGCGGGACTCGGTCGCGGCGGTGTCGACGAGGGCGCTCTGGCCGTCGGAGACGATGATGCCGGCGTTGTTCAGGCACCAGCCGCCGGGCGGCTGGAGGTAGGCGTGGACGCCTGGCGCCACCTCCGTCGCCCGGCCGGCGGGCGCGGGGGCTTGGTTGCGGACGGTGGTGCTGGACGGCACGGCCTCTCCTCACGCAGGTGTCGCGGACAGGGGCCGAGTCTGGTGCGGGCCGCTTGTGGCGCCCTGGACTCTCCAGAGGCATTTGAGCAGCCTGCGACCGGCCTCCTGGAGCGTTGCGAGGTGACGGCCCGCCGCGGGGCCCGTCTCCAGCCGAGGGGAGCCACTTGACTTCCTCCCCCTCGTGAACGAGGGGGATTCCTACGGCTCGCGCCGTGGGGTTTTCTGCTTCGTCGCCGACTGCCCGCCCGGAGTTCTCCGTTGAGGTCTTACACCAGCTCCACAGACAGACACGGCCAGCCCGGCCGCCAGAAGGTTGCGTGCTGCGTTCACGTCCCGGTCGTGGGCCGCCCCGCAGCTGCCGCACGTCCAGGTACGGACGGAAAGCGGCATCCTGTGCTGCACGGCGCCGCAGGTGGAACACAGCCGGGAGGACGGGAAGAAGCGGTCCACGACCACCAGATTCCTGCCGTACCAGGCTGCCTTGTACTCCAGCATCATCCGCAGCTCCCGCCACGCCGCATCACTGATGGCGCGGGCAAGGCTGCGGTTGGTGACCATGTTGCGCACGGTCAGGTCCTCGATCACGAGCGTTTGGTTTTCACGCACGAGTCGAGTGGTCAGCTTGTGCAGGTGGTCACGGCGGCGATCGGTGATCCGGGCGTGGATCTTCGCGACCTTCCGCCGGGCCTTGGCCCGGTTGGCGCCGTCGCCCCTGGCCTTGCGTGCCGGCTGCCGCTGGGCCTTGGCCAGCCGGGCACGGTCGCGGCGTTCGTGCCGGGGGTTGGCGATCTTTTCCCCCGTGGAGAGGGTCACCAGGTGGTCCAGGCCCGCGTCGATCCCGACCGCCGAGTCCGTGGCGGGCAGCGGCTTGACGGCCGGGTCCTCCACCAGGAAGGAGACGAACCAGCGTCCGGCCGCGTCCTGCGACACGGTCACCGTCGAAGGGGGCACGCTCTCGGGCAGCGGCCGGGACCACACGATGTCCAGCGGCTCGGACATCTTCGCCAGAGTGAGCCGGCCGTCCCTGAACCGGAACGCGGACGTGGTGTACTCCGCCGCCTTCCGCGACTTCTTCCGCGACTTGAACCGGGGGTACTTGGCACGCTTGCCGAAGAAGTTCGCGAACGCCACCTGAAGGTGCCGCAACGCCTGCTGGAGCGGGACCGAGGACACCTCGTTCAGATAGGCCAGTTCCTCGGTCTTCTTCCACGCCGTCAGCATCGCTGACGTGGCGTTGTAGTTGATCCGCTCCTGCCGCGCCCACGCCTGTGTACGGGCGGCGAGCGCCATGTTGTAGACCTTCCGCACGCAGCCGAAGGTGCGCGACAGCTCCGTCGCCTGCGCATCCGTCGGAAAGAAGCGGTATCGATACGCCCGCTTCACGTGAGTGGCCACAGCTCACAAACTGTCACGCCAACTTGTGGGCTTCTGCGGGTGGTTGATGGTGGACGACGAATCGCCCGGCGGCGATTCGTCTTTCCCTGCCCTGCTCCGCAGGAGCTTCGTTTCCTCCCCCGGCTCAAGCCGGGGGTATCCACGAAGGAGTTCCGATGAGCGACGAGTTCTGTCACGGGTCCGGTATCGCGCAGGCCGCGCACGCGGTGGCGCTGCTCGCCGCCGAGCGGGCCGAGCGGGCCGAGGAGCAGCGCCGCGCCGACCCCCAGGTGCTGCGGGCCGTGATCGAGGCGGGTTTCGCCCGGCACTTCGTGCCCGCCGCGCACGGCGGCGCCGCGGGCACGTTCGCCGAACTGGGCGCGGCCGTCGCCACGCTCGGGGCGCACTGCCCGGCGACCGCGTGGAGCGCCTCGATCGTGGCGAGCCTGGCGCGGATGGCCGCCTACCTGCCGGAGGCCGGCCGCAAGGAGGTGTGGCGCGAGGGCCCCGACCCGGTGATCGTCGGCTCCGTCTCCCCGGTGGGCCGGGCCCACGCCGTCGACGGCGGCTGGCAGGTCGACGGCACCTGGCCCTACGTCAGCGTCGTCGACCATTCCGACTGGGCGCTGGTGATGGCGCCGGCCGCGGCGGGCGAAGGGCGGCCCAGGCCACGGTTGTTCGCGCTCCCCCGCAGCGCGTACCGCACCGAGGCGACCTGGTCGGACGTGGGGATGCGGGCCACCGGCAGCAACACGCTGATCGTGGCGGACGTGTTCGTCCCCGACGAGCTGAGCTTCGCCGCGCAGGACCTGCTGACCGGGCAGGCCCCGCAGGGACTGGACGGCTGCCATGCGGTGCCGCTGCCGGCCGTCAACGGCCTGTTCTTCGCGCTGCCGATGCTCGGCGCCGCCAAAGGTGCGCTGCGGCTGTGGTCGGCGCACGCGGCGCCGAAGCTGCGTTCCGCCTCGTACACCCCCGGGCCGGGCCCCGGGCGCGGCTTCTACGAGGAGACGCTGGCCCGCTGCTCGGGCCGGCTGGACGCGGCACGGCTGCTGCTGGAACGCGTCGCGGACGTCGCGGACCGGGATGCGGCACCCACACCGCTGGAGACGGTGCGCGCCCAGCGCGACTGCGCCTTGGCCGCCGAGATGCTGGTGGACGTCGTGGACCGGCTGTTTCGGGCCTCGGGCACCAGCGGGCACAGCACGACGGGCCCGCTGCAGCGCATGTGGCGCGACGTCAACTCGGCGGCCGGGCACGTGGTGCTGCAGTTCGGCCCGGCGGCGGCCGCCTACGCGGGCCGCGCGGCCGGTGAGTCGTGAGCTCCCCCGCGCGCCCGTGGCCGCTGCGGCTGGCGCGGCGGTGTCTGCGGCCGCTGTGGCAGGGCCTGGTGGCCTGCGGTGCGGTGTATCTGGCGGGCGAGAGCGAGCGGGCCGCGCCCCGTCGCCCGACGGTGCTGCTCGAGCCGCCCGCGGGGCATCCGGAGCGGCTGCGGCCGGATGTGCCGCTGACGGCTCTGGAGCGGGCGCTGCTGCGCGAGTGGGAACGGGCGGGCTGACCGCCTGTATGGACGGTGCCCCCCGCCAGGCGTGACATCGAATGTCAGCGTCCCCTCGGAGTGGACGGGCAGCTCTGCGCAACGGTGTGGCTGTGGCCCTCCGACGAGGTTGTCCGGGAGGGCCGCACCGTCATCCTTGCCGGGTACGGCGAACGGGCCCGGCGGACGTTGTTGTCCGCCGGGCCCGTCGCGGTGTGCGGGTGCCGGGTCGTGCTAACAGTGCAGCAGCAGTTGCTGCGGGCCGCGGACCAGGGTGCCCTGGCGCCAGGGCACCTGCGCGGCGGGGACCGCCAGGCGCAGGTCGGGGAAGGCCTGCAGCAGCGAGGCGAGGGCCACGCGCAGTTCGAGGCGGGCCAGTTGGGCGCCGGTGCAGTGGTGCGGGCCGTGTCCGAAGGCGAGGTGCGGGTTGTGGTCGCGCTCGAGGTCCAGGACGTCCGGGTCGGTGAAGACGTCTTTGTCGCGGTTGGCCGAGATCATCGCCGCGATCACCGATCCGCCTTCGGGGACGAGGGTGCCGCCGATCTCGACGTCCTCGGTCGCCAGGCGCGGCAGCACGTCCCCGCCGCCGAGCGCGATGTAGCGCAGCAGTTCCTCGACGGCGGTGTCCAGGTGCTCGGGGTGCCGGGCCAGCCAGACCCAGCGGTCCTGGTCGAGCAGCGTGTAGACGAAGTTGGACAGCTCGGCGGCGGTGGTCTCGTAGCCGGCGAGGAGGATGGTGCCCGCCAGGCTGATGAGTTCGGCCTCGGTGAGCCTGTCCTCCTCGTCGCGTGCGGCGATCATCTGGGACATCAGGTCGTCGCCCGGGTGGCGGCGCAGGTGCGCGATGTGCCCGGACAGGTAGGTGCCGAACGCCTCGCCGACCTGCTGCATCTCCTGCGCGTCGACCGCGCCGTTGCTGAAGGCGACTTCGGCGACCCGGCTGAAGTAGTACCGGTCCTTCGGCGGGACGCCGAGCAGTTCGCAGATGACGGTCATCGGCAGCGGCATGGAGAAGTGCGCGACGAGGTCGACCGCCTCGCCGCCGGCGGCCCGTGCGCGCAGGTCGTCGATCAGGTCGTCGACGATTTTCTGGATGCGCGGCCGGCGGCGCTGGATGCTGCGCTCGGTGAAGGCGCTCGCGACCAGGCGGCGCAGCCGGGTGTGGTCGGGCGGGTCCATCGCGAGCAGGTGCCCGGGGGCGGTCACCTCGCGGACCGTGCGCGGTATGTCCTTGCCGACGGTCGCGGCGCGTGACAGCCGCCGGTCGGCGAGGACCTGTTTGACGTCGGCGTGTCGGCTGACCAGGTAGCCCTCGCCGCCGTACGGGAGGCGGACCTTCTTGACGGGGCACTCGGCCCGCAGGCGGGTGAACTCGCCGGGGACCTCGAGCGGCCGGCCGGGCTCGGTGTCGAAGGGGAACGCCGGCACCTGCCCGGCCGGGGCGTGGGCCCCGGCCGCGGTCTCGGTCTGTTGGGGTGCGGTTCTCACGCCGGTTCCTTGGCCGGGACGGCCGCGGGTGCGGTGGGCCGGGTGGTGGTCACCGGGCGGGTGGGGACGCGGGTGCTGCGCGGGCGGCCCAGGCGCAGCATCAGGGGCCGTTCGACGTAGCGGCACAGCAGGAGGCCGAGGGCCTGGGTGAGGACCAGGGTGCCCAGGACGATGCCCCAGCCGGCCATGAGTCCGAACGTGGCGGTGGGGCCGACGACTTCGCGGACGATGGCGAGGACGGGCCAGTGCACCAGGTAGGTGGCGTAGGAGGCGTCGCCGAGGGCGACCCAGCTCTTGCGGGCCATGAACGTGGAGCGACCGTCGATGTCGCGCAGGGCGATGAGGGGGATGAACAGGCAGACGGTGATCGACATGATGCCGCTGCTGGCGTAGGTGGCGGGCAGGGCGCCGTCGACGGCGAGCCAGACGAGGTAGGTGGCGGCGACGGTGGCGAGGAAGATCCAGCGGGCGCGGATCTTGGGCCACTGGCCGGTCTGCACGATGCGGGCGAGGACGACGCCGAGGAGGAACTCGGGCAGGCGGCTGAGCGGCAGGAAGTAGACCATCCAGGCCTGGTCGAAGGAGAGCGGCGCCCAGAACGGCCAGACGGGGCCGCCGACGACGGCGTTGATGACGGCGGGGATCGCGATGACGAGGGCGACCAGGCCGGCGAAGACGCCCCACAGGGCCTTGGCCGGGATCTTCAGCAGCGGGCGGATGAACAGCGGCAGGGCGAGGTAGAAGGCGATCTCGCAGGAGACCGACCAGTTGATGCCGTAGACGCTCATCAGGTAGGCGGGGTCGGGGATCCAGGCCTGCACCAGGAAGAGGTTGGCGACGGCGGGGCCGACGCCGGTGGTGCCGATCATCGCCAGGGGGCCGACCACGGCGAGCAGGATCAGGGTCAGCGCCCAGACCACGACATGGCCGGGGAAGATCTTCGCGGCGCGGGCGCGCCAGTAGCGGCCCAGTCCGTTGCGCCAGGACTCGCCCCAGGTGAGCACGAAGCCGGAGAGGATGAAGAACGAGGCCAGTGCGGTGGTGCCGTAGGGCCAGATGTGGCCGAGGTTGTTGACGTACTCGCTCTCGAAGAAGCGGGCGGCGGCGAGGGTGTGGGTCCAGAACACCGCGTTGAAGAGGATGAAGCGGTAGCCGGTGAGCGAGGGAAGTTTCGCTATTCCGGCGGACGATGTCGAGGTGGGCGAGGAGGGGACGGACATCCCGGTCGCTCCCGTCATGTGTGTGGTGGGTTCGGGGACTTGGGTGGGGCAGGGGTGCCGGGCGCTCAGGCGGGGCGGACGGACAGGGTGTGGCGGAAGACGCCGCGCGGGTCCCACGTGGCCTTGATGCGCTGCAGGCGGGGGTAGTTGTCCTTGTAGTAGAGGTGGTGCCAGGGCACGCCGGAGGTGTTCCAGCGCGGGTCGGCCATGTCGATGTCCGGGTAGTTGATGTAGCAGCCGTCGCTGCCGCGGCCCGGGACGGGCACTCCCCCGGTGGCGGCGAACACGTCCCGGTAGGTGCGGCGCAGCCAGTCGATGTTGGGGGCGTCGGCCTCGGGGTCCTGCCAGGTGTTCATGAAGATCACGTTGAGGACGCTGTCGCGGTGTGCGCCGGCGGTGGCGCCCGGCGCCAGGGTGTTGATGCGGCCGCCGTAGGACTGGATGGACACCGACGCGCTGTCGTTGCGGTGGTCGGTGGAGTTCAGGTGGGTGTGGAGGGCGTCGGTCTGGGCGGGGGTGAAAGCGCGCCGCAGATACGCGGACTTGATCTTGTGCCGGCCCTTGTCGGTGTCCTGCGACTCGGCGAGCGCGACGGTGGCGGTCAGCCACGGTTCGCTCGCGGTGTCGGTGATGTAGGGGGTGGCGGCGACGCCTTCGGTGAGGGCGGCGACGTAGCGGTCCAGCAGGTCGCGGGCGTCGCCGGGGGTGCCGTCGAGGTGGGTGAAGACGATGGCGCTCTGCCCGGGGTCGTTGTCCTTCAGCCGGCCGGGCAGCACCAGTCCGCTGTACAGGCCGGCGTAGCGGGAGGTGGGGTGGCTGTGCTGTTCGTGCCACTGGCCGTGGTTGCGTATGAGGCGGCCGAAGGAGGCCTGGTCCATGCCGTCGCGGGGGTAGATGACCGCGTTTGAGATGATGTCGGCGGGTGGGCGCGGCAGCAGGTGTGCGGGGTCGTCGCCGTCGGCGTGCGGGGAGCGGAACCAGAAGCGGGTGACGATGCCGAAGTTGCCGCCGCCGCCTCCGGTGTGGGCCCACCACAGGTCGCGGCGGGGGTCGTCGCTGTCGCGGGTGGCGACGACGGCGCGGGCGCGGCCCGCGGCGTCGACGACGACGACCTCGATCGCGTACAGGTGGTCGGAGGCGAGGCCGTGGGTGCGGCTGAGGGCGCCGTAGCCGCCGCCGGTGATGTGGCCGCCGAAGCCGACGGTGGCGCTGGCGCCGCCGGGCAGGGTGACGCCCCAGCCGTAGTAGAGGCTTTTGTAGACGTCGATGAGCTGGGCGCCGGCTTCGACCATGAAGGCGCGTCGCCGCGGGTCGTAGGTGACGGCGTTCATGGCGGCGAGGTCGATGACGAGCTGGACGGCCGGGTCGCCGACGACGTTCTCGTAGCAGTGGCCGCCGCTGCGGACGGCGATGCGCCGGCGGCGGCGTACGGCGTCGTTGACGGCGCGTACGACGTCGGCGGTGGTGGCGGGGAGGCAGAAGGCGTCCGGGCGGGCGGTGAAGCGTTTGTTGCTGCCGCGTACCGACAGGGCCGCGTAGCGCGGGTCGTCGGGGGTGACCTGGGCGGCGGGCGCCTGCGACGCGGCGGGGGTGGGGGTGGCGCGGGCGGCGGGGGCGAGGCCGGTGGTGGTCAGGGAGGCGGCGGCGCCCGCGGTGAGGGCCTGGGCGACGAAACGCCGGCGGCTGGGGGCAGTCATGGTGTCGGTGCGCCTTTCTGGAGTGGTGCGGGGGCTGCGGTGAACAGGTCGGTCCGCACCGGGACGGGTGCGGGGCCGAAGGCGATGCGGGAGGTGAGGTGTGCGCCGAGCGGGGTGCGGGTGACCAGGGCGGCGGCGCGGGCGCGCAGGTGGGTGGTCAGGGGTCCGGCCGGGCCGAGGAACGCCTTGGCCTGCATGCGCTGGACGCGGGTGACCTGGGTGGCGGCTCTTTCGCGCAGCTGCTGGAAGGGGGCGAGGCGTTCGCGGGTGCAGCCGCCGGTGTGCAGGGCGTCGACGAGGACGGGGTGCAGGGCGGCGGCGTCCTGCAGGGCGAGGTTGATGCCCTGGGCGCCGAGCGGGCCGTGGGTGTGGGCGGCGTCGCCGATCAGGACGAGGCCGTCGTGCACCCAGTGCTGGGCGTGGGCGGCGAACACGTCCAGCAGGGTCAGGTCCGACAGGCTGGTCAGGTGCGTGTGGAGGAGGTCGGCCAGTTCGGGGACGGCGGCGGCCAGTTCGTCCTTGAGGGGGGCGATGCCGCGGGCCGCGGCCGCCTGCCAGCCGCGGTGCGGCAGGGCCCAGCCGATGCGGAGCCGGTCGGGGTGGGTGTCGTGGACGAGTACGGCGGCGCCGGCGGCGCGGTGGATGCGCACGCGGCGGGTGGCGCGGCCGGGTGCCGGCAGGGTGAACCAGACGATGTCCTGGTCGAACGCCTCGGTGCGTCCGGCGTCGATACCGGCCAGGGTGCGGGTCCTGGAGAACCGTCCGTCGGCGGCGACCACGACGTGCGCGGCGACGGTGGTGCGCGTGGCGGGGCCGGTGAGGGTGGCGCCGGCGCAGCGGTCGTGTTCGTGGACCAGGGCGTGGATGCGGTGGCCGGGCAGGTAGGTGAAGCCGGGCAGCCGGTGGCAGGCGGCGAGGAGTTCTTCGAGCAGGTGGCGCTGGGGCAGGGCCAGAAGCTGCGCGTAGGGGGGCGTAAGGCGCCGGTAGTCGATGTCGAGCAGGACGCGGCCGCCTTCGAGGACCTGGAAGCCGTCGAGGGTGCGGGCGCCGCGGTCGCGTGCGGCGGCCAGTACGCCGAGGTGGTCGAGGATGCGCTGGCCGCCGGGCTGGAGGATTTCGCCGTGGAAGTCGCGGGCGAAGGAGGTCGACTTCTCGGCGAGGGTGACCTGGATCCCGGAGCGCAGCAGCAGCAGGCTCAGGGCGAGTCCGGCCGGGCCGGCGCCGACGACCAGGACGTCGGTGTGCGCCGCCGGCGCCGGCCCGGCGGAGGTCACACCGCTGCCCGGGCGGACAGGGCCCGGTTGACCAGGGCGAGGTAGTCGCGGGGGGTTTCCGCCTCGTCGAGGCCTTCTTCGTCGAGGGCGATGTCGTAGTCGCGTTCGATGCGGCCGGTGGTCTGCAGCAGGGCCAGCGAGTCGTAGCCGAGGGCGAGGAAGGGGACGTCGAGGACGTCGCCGTCGAGGTCGACGCCTTCCTCGACGCCGGCGCACTCGCGCAGCAGGGCCTTCAGATCGGTCAGTTCCAGGCGGTCCATGCCCATGTCTCCTCTTCGATGCGTGTCATCTCGGTCCGGGGCCCTGGCTGAGTACGGCCGCGGAGTTGAATCCGCCCCGGCCGCGGGCCAGGACGAGCGCGTTGCGCAGTCGCATGCCGTGGCGGGGGGTGGTGACCAGGTCGACGGGGCAGTCGTCGGCGGGGCGGCGGGTGCCGATGGTCGGGGGGATGACCTGGTCGCGCAGGCTGAGCAGGGCGGCTGCCACATCCAGGCAGGCGCCGCCGGCCAGGAGGCGGCCGGTCATCGTCTTGGGGGCGGTGACGGGGACGCCGGCGGGGCCGAACAGGGCGGCCAGGGCGTCGGCTTCGGCCCGGTCGGCGCCGCGTTCGCCGGCGGCGTCGGCGAAGACGACGTCGATCTCGTCGGGGCGTTTGCCGGCGTCGGCGAGGGCCAGGCGGGCGGCGTCGGCCAGGCGGGGGGTGCCGGGGCCGTCGAAGGTGGCCGCGTATCCGGCGAGGGTGCCGTGGACGCGGGCGTCGCGTGCCTGGGCGGCGTGGGCGCTTTCGAGGACGAACAGGGCGCCGCCCTCGCCGACCACGTGGCCGTTTGCCGCCGCGTCGAAGGGCAGGTAGGCGCGGGCGGGGTCGGTGGTGCGGCTCAGCGCACCGCCGGCCAGGTGGGCGGCCCAGCCCCAGGGGCACAGGGCGGAGTCGACACCGCCGGTGATCATGAGCCGGCTGCCCTTGCGGATGTGGCGGCGGGCCTGGGCGAGGGCGTCGAGGCCGCCGGCCTGTTCGGCGACGACGACGCCGCTGGCGCCGCGCAGGCCGTGCCGGATGGAGATCTGGCCGGTGTTGACGGCGTAGAACCAGGCGAAGGACTGGTAGGCGCTGACGTGCTGGCCGCCCTTGCTCCACAGGGCCTGCAGTTCGCGCTGGCCGAACTCGAAGCCGCCGGCGGAGCTGGCGGTGACGACGCCGGCGCTGTAGTCGGGGAGGGTGGCGGGGTCCTGGCCCCAGTCGTCGAGGGCTTCCTTGGCGGCGGCCAGGGACAGCCGGGTGACCCGGTCGGTCTGCGGCAGCAGCCGGCTGGGCAGGTGGTCCTCGTCGACGAAGCCGGGGACCTCGCCGGCGATGCGGACCGGGTAGCGGGTGGCGTCGAAGCGGGTGAGGGGGCGGATGCCGCTCTCGCCGGCGAGGACGGCCTGCCACCAGGCTTCGGTGCCCAGGCCGTTGGGGGCGGCGACGCCGATGCCGGTGACGACGGTGGCGGCGGTGGGCCGGGCGGCGGGCCGCTGCGCGGGCCGCACGGCGGGCTGGGTGGCACGGTGGTCCGCCAGGGCCGTGGTCATGCTGCCTCCTTCAGGCGCGGCCGGGTCAGGACGATGGCGCTCTGGAAGCCGCCGAAGCCGCTGCCGACGCTCAGGACGGTGTCGGTGCGCTGTTCGCGGGCGGTCAGGGGGGTGTAGTCGAGGTCGCAGGCCGGGTCGGGCTCGTGCAGGTTCGCCGTCGGCGGCACGGTGTTGTGTTCGATGGCCAGGGCGCTGGCGGCGACCTCGAGGGAGCCGATCGCGCCGAGGGAGTGCCCGATCATCGACTTGATGGAGCTGACCGGGACGGTGTGGGCGTGCGCGCCGAGGCTGCGTTTGAAGGCGGCGGTCTCGTGCCGGTCGTTCTGCTTGGTGCCCGAGCCGTGGGCGTTGATGTAGTCGACGGCGGTGGGATCGAGCCGGGCCTCGTCGAGGGCGGCGGTGATCGCCTCGGCCATCTCGGCGCCGTCGGCTTTCAGGCCGGTCATGTGGTAGGCGTTGCTGCGGCCGGCGAACCCGGCGATCTCGGCGTAGATGTGGGCGCCGCGGCGGCGGGCGTGCTCGAACTCCTCCAGGACCAGGACGGCGGAGCCCTCGCCGAGGACGAATCCGTTGCGGGTGCGGTCGAAGGGCCGTGAGGCGGTGGCCGGCTCGTCGTTGCGGGGGCTGGTGGCCTTGATGGCGTCGAAGCAGGCGACGGTGATCGGCGAGATGGGTGCTTCGGTGGCGCCGGTGACCATCACGTCGGCGCTGCCCTCGCGGATGAGGTCGACGGCGTGGCCGATGGAGTCCAGGCCCGAGGTGCAGCCGGTGGACACGAGGGAGACGGGGCCCTGGGCGCCGCTGGCGCGGGCCACTTCGGCGGCCATGGAGCTGGGCACGAAGTAGTCGAAGAGGTGGGCGACGGCGCGGGTGTGGTCGACCTCCCAGGTGCTGCCGCGTTCGCTGACGACGGCGTACTCGTCGTCGAGGCCGGTGGTGCAGCCGACCGCGCTGCCGAGGGTGACGCCGGTGCGCAGTGGGTCGCTGCCGCCGGGCGTAAGGCCGCTGTCGTCGAGGGCCTCGCGGGCGCTGACGAGGGCGAACTGGGCGGCCCGGTCCAGGCGGGCGGCGTCGGCGGGGGTGAAGCCGTGCTCGGCCGGGTCGAAGTCGGCCTCGGCGGCGATGCGTGAGCGGTAGCCGGACGCGTCGAACAGGGTGATGCCGCGGGTGGCGGTGCGGCCCGCGGTGAGCGTGTCCCAGAAGCGTGTGGTGCCCACGCCGCCGGGTGCGACGACGCCTATGCCGGTGATGACGACCCGTCTCATCGGTTGTCCCTCACAGTTGGTCCTCCAGATAGGGGCTCGGTGCGCTGCACGACACGGCAGGCTCGTCCGATGAGCCGGGGGATCTCCCGGCCGCGTACGAAGAAGTGGTCGCCGGGGACGGTGCGGCGCACCAGCCGGGCGCTGGTCCAGCGCCGCCAGCCGTCCATCGTCTCGGCGCCGACGACCGGGTCGTCGGCTCCGTCGACGGCGAGGACGGGCAGCGGCAGGGGCCCTCCGGTGGCCGGATCGAGTGCGGCCGCCCGCAGGTCGGCGCCCAGGGCGAGGTCGTCGCGCAGTACGGGCAGCACGGTGCGGTGCCACACGCTGCCCGCGTCGGCGAGCAGGCCGGTGGGTGCGGAGCCCAGGTCGCCGAGGAAGGCGAGGAGCTGCTCGTCGCTCAACTCGCTCCCGCGGCCCGCGGGCACGGCGTCCGGCGGCGGGCAGGCGCCGACGGCCACCAGCGCCGGTGGTGGCAGGCCCTTGTCGATCAGGGCGCGGGCCAGGGTGTAGGCGACCATGCCGCCCAGGCTGTGCCCGTACAGGACGTAGGGGCCGTGGTGTGCGGCGCGCGTCATGTCGTCGAGCAGGTCGGCGAGCAGGCCGGCGCGTGTGGTCAGGCGCGTTTCGCGGCGCCGGGCCTCCCGGCCGGGCAGCGGCACGGGAATGATGTCGAGGTCCGGGCCCGAGCGGGCGGGCCAGCGGGCGAAGCCGGTGACCCCGGCGCCGGCGTGCGCGAAGCAGTACAGCCGCAGCGGTGGGCGGCCCGCCGGGGCGGGGCGACCTGCTTCGACTGTTTTCTGCACGGAACCGTTCATGGGCACCGAGCCTCGACCACTGGCCTGGAGAACGGCTCGAATCAGCCAACCGCCGCCCCCGCGCCGGTGGTTGAGCGTTCGGGTCAGGCGGCGTACAGGTTGAACGTGGAGGTGCGGCGGGGGCTGGAGGCGATGTCCAGCTGGGGGTCGACGGCGAGCATGGCCTGGTGCAGGCGCTGCAGTTGCGGTGAGGGCTCCACGCCGAGCTCGTCGATCAGGCGCCGGCGCAGCCGGTGGAAGACGTCGAGGGCGGTGGCCTGCCGGCCGGAGCGGTAGAGCGCCACCATGGCCTGCGAGTGCAGGCCTTCGTGCTGGGGGTGGCGGGCGATGAGGTCGGTGAGTTCGGCGATCACCTCGACGTGGCGGCCCAGGCGCAGATCGGCGTCGATCCGGCGCTCGCGGGTGACCAGTCGGCTCTCCTCCAGCCGCATGACCTCGATCTCCAGGATGGGGCCGACGCGGACGTCGACCAGGGCGGAGCCCTGCCACAGTTCCAGTGCCTGCCGGTAGGTGCGGGCGGCGCGTTCGTCCTCGCCCTCGTCGAAGGCCTGCTGGCCCTCGCCGACGAGCCGCTCGTACTCGTGCACGTCGACCGCTTCGGGCGGTATCTGCAGCAGGTAGCCGCCGTGCCGGGTGGCGAGCACGTCCTTCGCGGTGCCGGGGGCGTCGGGGCCCATGGCGGTGCCCAGCCGGCGGCGCAGCTGGAGGATGTACGTCTGGAGCGTGGTGAGCGCACTGAGGGGCAGTTCGGTGCCCCAGATCTCCTCCATGAGGGTGGGGACGGGCATGACCCGTCCGGGGTAGAGGGCGAGCAGCGCCAGGATCTGCCGCGGCTTGCCCGCCGTTGGAACGATCGACATCCCGTTGACGTGGCCACTCAGCGGACCCAGAACCTGAATCTTCATGGTTTCCTCCGTACCTCGACGGCCTGCGCCCGGCTTCCGAACCCCTTGACGAGTCGGTATCCGAGGCGCGGTCGATATTGCGCCATGACAGGACCCGCTGTCCTTTCCTTACGATCCATGGACGAGACGCACGGTAGTCCTTTTCGACTCGGGTGCCGGGTGAATCTCCAGCCACTGTCGAGCAGTTCTGTACACGGTGGACTCTGACGCGGCACTGACAGACAGCTGACCGGCCCGCGCATGAATATCGGATCGTCTTCCGGGACGGCTTGCTCCGCTGTTAGGTTTCCGGTTCATGGAGAGCTATTCGGAACGTGAGGTGCCGCCGGGCGCGGATCCGCTCACCCGGCAGCTGCTGCGGCAGATGGTCGCCCGCTGTATGCGGCTGGAGCCGGCCGAACTGCCCGGCGACGACGAGGACCTGGTCGATCACGGGCTGGACTCCATCAGCACGATGCGGCTGATCTCCGCCTGGCACCGGCGTGGGATCGAGGTCGGCTTTCCGGAGCTGATGGCCCGCCCGACCCTGGGCCACTGGTGGCACCTGCTTTCCGAGCAGGACACGGTCCGCACTCCCTGAAAGAAACTCAAGACCCTTCAGAAAGCGGCTGGAGTCCCGCTCGCGCGTGTCCCGTCGTGCTCCGTCACCGTCTAAGGTCCGATAGTCGAAGAGTTGTCCTCGGCTTTTTCGTGAAGCCGGAATCGGATCACAGACGGAGCCCCCATGGAATTCGGCGTCAACTTCTTCCCGGTCGTCGACCCGGTCAAGAAGAGTGCGAGCACCTATTACGACGAAAGTCTCCAACTGGTCGAGCTGGCCGAGGCGCTGGACTACGAGCATGTCCAGACCGTCGAGCACTACGGCTCCCCCTACGGCGGCTACAGCCCCGATCCGACGGTGTTCCTGACCGCCGCGGCGGCGCGCACCAGCCGCATACGGCTGGTGACCGGTGCGGTGATCGCCTCCTTCGCGCACCCGGTGCAGGTCGCGGCGCGCCTGGCGCTGCTCGACAACCTGTCCCACGGGCGCCTGGACGTGGGCTTCGGGCGTGGTTTCCTGCCCGACGAGTTCGAGCTGTTCGGTGTGCCGATGCAGGAGAGCCGGACCCGGTTCACGGAGGTCGTCGAGGCGTGCGTGGCGCTGTGGAGCGGGCAGGAGGTCCGCTTCGAGGGTCAGGTGCACCGCTTCGGGCCGGTCACCGGCTTCCCGCGGCCCTACCAGCGGCCGCATCCGCCGGTGTTCGTGGCGTCCGCGACGAGCGCCGAGTCGTGTGCGCTCGCCGGTGAGCAGGGGCACCATCTGCAGGTCGTGCCGTCGGTCACCAGCCGCGAGCAGCTGGTGGGGATGATCGACGCCTACCGGCGGGCGCGGCAGGCCGCGGGTCACCAGGGCCCGGGCCGTGTCCAGATCAAGTACACCTGCTACCTCGGCGAGGACCGCGACACGGTGCTGGAGGACGCCCGTGCGTGCGAGCACAACTACGTGGAGCAGATGGCGGCGGCGGTGGCGTCCTGGGCGGGTGCGCGCTCCGCGCAGTACCCCGGCTACGAGAAGTTCGCCGACAAGGCCCGCGGCTACAGCTTCGACACGGCGCTGGCCGACCACAAGGTGCTGGCGGGCACACCCGACGAGGTGAGCGCGCAGGTGGACACGATCCGTGGCTGGTACGGCCCGGACGTGTGCCTGAGTCTGCAGTTCAATCCCGGTCATCTGCCCTATGAGCGTGCCGAGCGCGCCATGGAACTGTTCGCCCAGCACGTCGCTCCCGCGTTCGCCGGTGACGGCGTGGCCGCTGCCGCGGCTGCCGCGTGAGCGCGGTCCGACCCGAGGGAGCACACATGTACGGCACTCAGGGCGGGCTGCGGCTGTTCGTCTTCCATCACGCGGGCGGCTCCCATCTGCTGTACCGCGACTGGCCGGGCCTGCTGCCCGCGTCGTGGGACGTGCGGCTGCTCGACGCGCCGGGCCGCGGCCGGCTCACCGGCGAGCCGCAGATCGACGACGCCCGCGCTCTCGCCGGTTTCTTCCGGCGCCGGCTGGCGGCCGACCTGACCGGCGATTTCGCGTTCTTCGGGCACAGCATGGGCGCCCTGATCGCCTACGAGCTCGCCCAGCAGCTGGCCGCGGAAGGAGGGCGGCTGCCGGTGTGGCTGGGGCTGTCCGCGCGCGGGGCGCCGCGTCCGACGGGCGACGGCACCCGCCGTCATGAACTGCCCGACGACGAACTGCGCCTGCACCTGGCCGCGATGGGCGGCACGCCGCTCGAGGTCCTCAAGGATGCGGACCTGTGGGAGATGTTCGCCCCGGCGCTGCGCAACGACCTGAAGCTGGTGGAGAGCTGGCGTCCGCTGCCCGGCGCGCCGGCGCTGACCATGCCGGTGTCCGTCTACGGCGGCGACGGTGATGTCGTCGTCTCACCGCAGCGGCTGGCCGGCTGGGAGCAGCACTGCGCCCGCTTCACGGGGCTGCGGATGTTCGACGGCGGCCACTTCTACTTCCAGGCCGACCCGCGGCCGCTGCTGGAGCACGTGGCCCGGGACGCGGCGGCCGCACTGAACGCGGCGGGCACGGCGGGCGCGGTGGGGGCGTCGTGAGCGGCCGCAACCAGGACGCGGACATAGTCGTCGTCGGCCTCGGCGCCTGGGGCGCGTGCGCGCTGTGGCAGCTGGCCC
This sequence comes from Streptomyces sp. NPDC006283, assembly GCF_040613325.1. Classification (NCBI taxonomy): domain Bacteria; kingdom Bacillati; phylum Actinomycetota; class Actinomycetes; order Kitasatosporales; family Streptomycetaceae; genus Streptomyces; species Streptomyces sp. NPDC006283. Next base: position 16,853 of record NZ_JBEXRZ010000097.1, read on the forward strand.
GGCGCGGGGCGCGGGTGATCGGTGTCGAACGGTACGGCCTGGCGAGCCCCCACGGCTCCTCGTACGGGGAGAGCCGCATGTTCCGCACGGCGTGCCTGGAGCATCCCGGGCTCGTGCCGCTGGCGCAGCGCTCGCGGCAGCTGTGGCAGGAGCTGGAGCGGGAGAGCGGCGCCCATCTGCTCGATCCGACCGGGGCGATGCTGATCGGCCCGCCCGACGGGCGGGTCGTGGGCGGCGCGCTGCGGGCCGCGAAGGAACACGGCCTGGACATCGAGGTGCTCCAGGAGCGGGAGCTGCGCCGCCGGGCGCCCGCCCACGACGGGCTCGCGCCCGGCGACATCGGCGTGGTGGAGCCGGCCGGCGGGCTGACCCTGCCGGAGATGACGATCCGGGCCGCTGTCGGCGCGGCCCGCTCGGCGGGCGCCGAGGTGCTGACCGAAACCCGGGTGGCCGCTGTGGAGTTGACCGGCTCGGGCGTGGCCGTGCACACGGCCGGCGGCCGGGTGCTGCGGGCCGGGCAGGCGGTGGTCACCGCCGGGCCGTGGCTCTCCCAGCTGGTGCCCCAACTGCCGCTCGAGGTGGTGCGGATGCCCACCACCTGGTTCACCCCCGCGCGGCCGCACGAACGGTTCACGCTGCACCGCCTGCCGGTGTTCATGCGCGAACTCGACGGCGGCGACGTGATCTGGGGGCACGGAGTGCTGCCCGGCGGCTTTGAGCTCAAGCTGGGCCTGGAGGACGGCGGCCGGCACTTCGCGACCGTCGACATCGAGGCCGTGGACCGCTCGGTGTCCCCCGCCGACTGGAGCGTGCTGGTCAAGCATCTGGCCGGCGCCGTGCCCGGGGTGGGCCAGGCGCCCACCCGGGCGGTGGCAGGCGTCTACGCCCGCACCCCCGACGGCCAGTTCGTCATCGGCCGGCCCGGGCGCGATGCCCGCCTGGTGGTCGCGGGCGGCTGCAGCAGCCACGGCTTCAAGCACTCCACCGGCATCGGCGAGGTGGTGGCCGACCTCGCGCTGGGCAGGGAGCCGGCCGTGCCGCTGGGGTTCACCGATCCCGACCGATTCTGAGGGACGTGCGAGGAGAAAATGAAGTTCCGCATTCTCGGTCCGGTGGAAATCCACGACGAGCGAACCGGTGTCCGGATCCTTCCCACGGGCGCCAAACAGCGCGCCCTGCTGGGCGCGCTCGTGGTGAAGTCGGGGCAGATCGTGTCCGTGCACCGGCTCATCGACGAGCTGTGGGGCGAGCAGCCGCCGGCGAACGCGACCAACGCGCTCCAGGCCCATGTGGCGCGGCTGCGCCGGCTGCTGCCGGTGCCCGAGCCGGGCTCCGGCGAACAGCACCACGAGTGGATCGTGACCCGCTCCCTGGGCTACGTCCTGCGGCTGGGCCGGGCCGGCACCGACGCCGACACCTTCCACCGACTGGCCGCCCAGGGCCGCGCGGCAGCCGCCGCCGACCCCGAGCAGGCCGCCGAACTTTTGCGCCAGGCCCTGGCGCTGTGGCGCGGCCCTGCTTTGGAGGGCAGCGTCCTGGGCGACATCTGCGCGGCCGAGGCCGCCCAGCTGGAGGAGAACCGGCTGACCGCCCTGGAAGCCCTGTACGACGCCTGCCTGCGGGCATCGCGGCACGGTGAGATCACCGGCGAGCTCGAGGAACTGACCACCGACCACCCGATGCGGGAACGTTTCTACGACCTGCTGATGGTCGCCCTGTACCGGTGCGGCCGGCAGGCGGAGGCGCTGAGCGTCTACGACCGGGCACGCAAACGGCTCGTCCACGAGCTGGGCGTCGAACCGGGCCCGGCTCTGCGCGGCCGCATGGAGTCGATCCTGCAGCACGACCCGCGGCTGGCCGTACCGGGCACCGCCGGGTTCACGGCCCGCGTCCACCCCATGCCGCTGCCGTCCGCACCCGGGCCGGCCACCGCCCCGCCGCCCGGGACGGACGCCGCCCAGGACGCCGGTCCGGACGCGACGGTGTTGAGCCTGACCGGGGAGATCGCCCGCCTGCGCAGCCGCATCGAGCGGCTCTCCCTCGAACAAGAAGCCCTGATGCGCCGCTTCGACGCTCTGGTGGCCAACCCGGCGGCGGGGCAGTAGCGCCCGTCCCGGGGTCGGCAGACCACGCCAAGCACCGACGCGCGCCGCCTAGTACTGCAACGACCGCAGGGTCCTGGCGTGCTACCACCTGCCCGCCCGGCTCAGCCCTCATGCCCGCCACCGATGGATACGGATCGAACACTCCTGGCCCTGGGCCACAGCGTTCACCACCGCATGGCGGCGCCTCACCGACCTACCGGCCGTCATCCGACAGCCGCCCCCCAACCCGCCGAAGAACAGGAAGGAATCGACCAGCACCACTCCGGGAGATGTGGAAGCCCGGCGCACCCCGCAGCGACACACGAAGATCCCACCCGACACCCACCGGGACAAACGGGATGAACCGTTCACCCCACCGAGCAGCCTTCACCGCTGACGAATCGAGGTTGAGGTCGGCGTTTACCAGTTCATTGGGGTTCAGTTGGGGCGAGTATGGCGGCAGGAAATGCAGCTCCACCCCGTCGGGGTGGGCGGCCAGCCAGTCATAGACCTTCTTCGAGCGGCGCGCGGAGTGCCCGTCGACCACGAGGTGGACCTTGCGGGCCGATCCGTCGGTGAGGTGCCGCTGATCCGCCGCGCGCCCTCCCGACCCCTTGGCAATGCTGGCGGGGTCTGCTCGGGACCTCGCGCGTCGGACCAGCGGCCCTCCCACCTCCGGACTGTCCACACGCACCCGCCACCCCACGGAGTCGGGACATGAACCGGCACGGAATCCCGAGCAGCACACCGCAACCAGGTCCGAGGACGTACCCGGTCGGGGTGTCGGTGGCCGGGCGGGGGCCGAGGGTACCTTGAGCCACCCACCCGATGCCCCGCGCCGGGCGCACTCCAGCCCCTGACCCAAGGTCCCCCCGACCCCCGCGTTGGGCATCCCGGGGCTCTTGCGGGAACCCATGGCGTATAACACCTGAGCCATATAGCATTGCAGCCATGACCGGTGAGCGGTACACCATTGAGATCGAGCCCGAGGTCCGCCTCTGGCTAGAGAATCTACCCGCCCACCACTACGTGATGGCCGAACAGAAGGTCGACCGCCTCGCCGAGAACGCGACGACCCTGGGCGAGCCCTACAGTCGCCACCTCGGCGGCAAGCTCCGCGAGTTACGTTTCGACCTCGGCGATAACGCGCAGCGCATCACCTACTGGCTCGCCCCTGACCGCCGTGTCGTCCTGCTGACCGTCTTCCGTAAGACGAAGATGCGCGAGAAGGCCGAGGTGGATCGCGCCCGCGCAGTCCAGGCCGCATGCGAGACCAGTCATGCGCCGGCCGCCGAACACGACATCTACAGCCGCCCGATCAAGGAGGAACTGCGATGAACCACGCCGAGTGGAAGACCCGCCGCCACCGCAAGCTCCTCGGCGAAGCGGTCGAGGACAACGCCGAGTACGACCGCCTGTACGAGGAGGCGGAACTGGCCCATGACCTCGGCCAGCTGGTCTACGACCGGCGCACCGCCCTGGGCCTGTCCCAGACAGAACTCGCCGAACGTTGCGGGATGAAGCAGCCCCAGGTCTCCCGGATCGAAGGCGGCGGCACCGTACCCACCATCCCCCTCCTGCGACGTCTGGCACGCGCTCTGGACGCCGACCTGACCATCGAACTCACCCCGCACCACCAAGCGGCCTGAGTAACCTCCCGATAGCCGGCGACCCGAGGCAGACCAAGGCTGGTGGCTCCCCGGACCACGCGGGCGACCTGCCGGTCAAGGTCCGGCTTCTGGCCGGCTGAAGAGACACGGCAGTACGCCACCGCTATGCCGTGGTGATCAGGGGCTCAGGTCCAGTACACGGACCGGCTCCCCCGCCCACCGGTGCGGGGCTGTGGTGGCGATGATCGCTCCGTCGGGACGGTCCACGGTGGGCTGTGCCGCGTACTGACTGTGCGCCGCGGCCCAGGTCTCCTGCCGTGCGACGGCCAGGGCAGCGGGCAGGTCCAGCTCGAGGACGGTAATGCCGGGCAGGGCGGCCAGGTGTCCGGCCGTGCCCGGGCGGGCACGGTCAGCTGCGACCAACGCGCACGCCGTGACGTACAGGAACCAGCCCGCTTCGGCGTGGTCGCGATGGATCAGGCGGAAGGTGAGAATGTTGCCCTGGCCAGCTGCGGCCATCATGGTGTCGTCCAGGACGACGTGCCTGGCGTCGCTCACCGGCCGGTCACCTGGGCCAGGCGCCGGTCCAGCTCGCGGTCCAGGTCCTGCTCCTGGGCAGCGGTCGGCGCGCTGCGGCCATGGTGTCCGCCGTGGCGCTCGTCCATCTCCGAGAAGGCGCGGATCATGTCGTGGACGGCGGCGGCCTCGGCCATCGCCCCGACGGACGGTGTGGCCGGTGCGGGCCGGGGGCCTTCTACGCAACTGGCCATACGGATGGGCTGGACTCAGTCGAAAGTCAGCAAACTGGAGAACGGACGCCAGACGGCGACGTCGGACGACCTCCGCATGTGGGCCGAGGCAACCGGCCGACCTGAAACCATCGGTGAGCTGACAGCGCGCCTCAAGGCCCTGGAGACGCATCACCGCTCCTGGCGACGCCAGTTGGCCGCGGGCCACCGCCCGGTACAGGATGTTCACAACGAGGCGCAGGCCAACTCGTCGATCCTCCGCGCATGGGAATCCTCGTGGGTCGTCGGTGTACTCCAGACTCCCGACTACGCGCGTGCGATCTTCACCCGCTTCACGGAGCTGCACCGGTCGACACGGGACATCGAAGACGCCGTGCGCGCCCGGATGAAGAGGCAAGAAGGGCTGTACGACTCGGGAAGGCACTACCGCATCATCATGTGGGAGGCCGTCCTCCATGCTCGGATCTGTCCGCCCTCCGTACTCGCTGCTCAGCTTGACCGGCTGCTGGGCGTGATCGGTCTCGACACTGTGGAACTCGGCATCGTCCCCCTCGGCGCTTCCCTGAAGCTCCCACCTGCCGGAGGTTTCTGGATTTATGACGACCAGCAAGTGATCATTGAGACCTGGCATGCGGAACTCTGGCTGGACGAACGCAGATGGCGTCGCGACTCACCTTCGCGTTTGGGAGACCCTCCGTGAGTCCGCCGTCTTCGGTGCCAACGCCCAGCGGGTGATCAACCAGGCACGCCGGGCTCTGGGCTGAGAAGCGTCCGGCGAGGAGATCTCGACGCAGCGGTGACGATCGGGCACGAGTTGCTCAGCACGAGCGTGATGCTCGGCGCGTTCCGCACCGTGCGCCAACTTGACGGCCGGCCTCGTCTGCTGGAGCCCCACCAGGGGGACCGGTCGGTGCGTGCGGGAGTGCCGGTGAGATTCGGCGAGGCAGGACGCGGCCAGAATGTTGCTGTCGGGCCGACGTCGTCACCGCCAGGGGAGGCACCCTTGCATGAGGCCCGCGGCCGCAGTCCGGTCACACGAGAGCGGCCGCCGACGGGGTGGGAACGTGGAAGCCGCGGCGGTACCACAGCAGCGGCGGCGTCGCCGGGGCGCCGGTGCGTATCTCCACCGGGGTGCCCAGGACGAGGTCGTGGTCGCCGGCGCGCACCCGGTCCGTGGTGCGGCAGCGCAGCAGGACCGTGGCGTCCGGCAGATACGGCACGCCCGTCCCGTCCCATGCGGCGAACTCGCCGCCCGCGAACCGGTCGGCGCCGTGCGTCGCGCACCGCTGGGCGACGTCGCGGTGGTCCTCGCCGAGGAGGTTGACGCAGAACTCGCCGGCCTCGGCCATCGCCGCATGGCAGCTCGAGGTGAGCGCGATGCCCACCATCACCAGCGGCGGGTCCAGCGACACCGAGGTCACCGAGCTGGCGGTGAAGGCATACCGGCGTCCCGCCGCGTCGAGCGTGGTGACGACGGTGACGGGCGCGGCCAGCAGCGCCATCGCGTCCCGGAAGATCTGCGGGTCGGCCACGGGCCGTGCCGTGTCCTGGGCTGCTCCTGCTGTCACGGGGGCTCCTCCCTCGGATGTGGGTGCTCGGTCAGTGGGCGGCGGAGCCCGCGAGGGCGGGCAGGGCGTGGTGCCCGGCGGGCAGCGCCACCTCGCGGGGTGCGGCGCGGCCCCAGGGGAATCCGTCGTGGATCAGCAGCCGGGCGGGCGGCGCGGCGTCGTGCGCCGTCTTCTCCACGGCGAGGGACACCAGCACCTGCGGCCTGGGTTCGAGCTCGGCGAACAGCCAGCGCTCCGCGCTGTCGCCCTCCGGGGGCCTGAAGCCCACCACCCCGCGGTCCTCGGCGAGTTCGAAGGCGAACGAGTCGAACGGCAGGCCGAGCCCCAGGCCGCGGGCCTTGGCGTAGGCCTCCTTCAGCGTCCACAGCCGCAAGGTGGCCCGGTCGCGTCTGCTGCCGGGCCCGATGCCGGTGAGGTAGGCGCGTTCCTCGGGGGCGAAGCTCTCCACGATCCAGTCCAGGCCGCGTTCGGCGCCCCGGTCGAGCCGCTCGACGTCGACGCCGACGCGGCGGCCGCGGGTGACGGCCACGACGTTGCAGCCGTGCGCGTGCGACAGGTTGAAGTCCAGCTCCGTGTCGCCGGCGCCGGGCCGCCCGTAGGAGGCGGGCGGCGTCTGCAGGAACGGGCGGCCGCGCGAGGAACGCCAGATCGTCGCCTCCGCCTCCGGGATACCGGTCTCCAAGGACAGCACCCGCCGCACCAGCGCGTGGGCGACCAGGTACTGGCGGCGGTCGCGTTCGAACAGGAAACGGCCGGCGATCTCGCGTTCGTGCTCGTCGAGCCAGTGCCCGGCCAGCAGGGTGCTGGTCGCCTCGTCGAGGGCCTCGTTGAGGCAGAACCAGAGCTGGACGGTGTCCGGGCCGGCGGCGGTGGCGCTCACCGGGCCCCCGCGGGCACCCGCTCGCGCCGTATCTGGCGCAGCATGCCCGTCAGCACGTTCCCGGTGCCGATCTCGGTGAACTCCGGTTCGGCGCCGTACTCCTCGTCGAGGATCGACTCGATCGTCTCGCGCCAGCGCACCGGCTGGTGGATCTGCTGCAGCAGCAGCTCGCCGACCCGCTCGGGCGTGTAGGGGCGGGCGGTGGCGTTCGCGATCACGGGGAGGGCGAGCGGGCCGAAGACGGTCCGCTCGACGACCGGGTACAGCTCCTCCGCGGCCGGGGCCATGTAGCGGGAGTGGAAGGCGCCGCTGACGGCGAGCCGGCGCACCATGCGGGCGCCCGCGTCCTCGAGGATCGGCCCGGCCTCCTCGAGGTCGGCCGCCGGGCCTGCCAGGACGATCTGGGTGGGCGTGTTGAGGTTGGCCAGGTCCAGGGCGGCGAACCCGGCGCGCAGCAGCAGGAAACGCAGCTGCGCCTCGGGCAGACCGACGACGGCGCTCATGCCGCCGCCCTCGATGCGGGCCATCGCGGCGGCCCGGGCGGCCACCAGACGCAGACCGTCGGCGAAGCCGAACGCGCCCGCCGCCTCCAGCGCGTTGTACTCGCCCAGGCTGTGGCCCACGGCGACATCGGCCCGCACCCCGGTGTCCTGCAGGGCGGCGCGGTGGGCGAGGGCGTTGACGGCGAACATCGCCGGCTGTGTGTAGCGGGTGTTGCCGAGCCGGCCGTCGGGGTCCTCCAGGCACAGCCGGCGCAGGCTGTAGCCGAGCACGTCGCTGGCCTGCTGCTCCAGGTCGCCGAAGCGGTCGAACAACTCCCGTCCCATGCCGACGCGCTGGGCGCCCTGGCCGGGGAACATGAGGATCCGGGTCATCGTGATCACTGCCTTCGTGGTGCGGAAGTCGGTGGGTCGGGTCAGACGGCGACAGCGGTGGCCGTGGCGGGGTAGGCCTCGTCGGCGAGGGCGCCGAGGTCGGCCGCGGTGAACAAGGTCTCCAGCGCGAGCTCGCGTCCGCCGTCCGCGGCGATCCGCGCGGCGATCCGCAGCAACTGCCGGCTCGTCGCCCCGAGCGCGAACAGGTCCTGATGCGCGTCCAGTTGCGCGGTGTCCGCGCCGATCTCCGCGGCGACGACCCGCGCGAGCCGCGCGAACGCGGAGCCGGGGCCGTGGGGTGCGGGGGCATCGGGGGCGGGAGTCTCGGGGGCGGGGGTGCTGCCCCCGATCCCCCACACGGCCTCCATCCGCGCGGACAGCGAGGCGGCGGGCGCGGGAGCGGCGGGCGTTCCGTCCGCCGTGCTGCGCGGCGCCGCGGGCGCTGCCGGTGCGCCGCCGAGCACACCGCCCATCGCGTCGTCCGCGGGGCCTCGCAAGTATTCGTCGTGGAACAAAATGCTCACGCGATCACACACGGTCCCGGCCTCGTCTTCAGTGCCTTCATCCCGGACATGCA
>NZ_JBEXRZ010000098.1:0-24989 GCF_040613325.1 Streptomyces sp. NPDC006283
GGCATGGCCGCGGAGAAGAAGAAGCGCAGGGGACGTCACGCGGGCGGCGGCCCGCCGGAGCGTCGTGGCCGGCCCGGTCCTCGAGGTGGCTCCGGAACGGCCCCCCGACGCCGCCGGCGGGGGCGACTCGCTGTTCAGGAACGCCTACGCGCTCATGCTGTCGACCGGGGTGTCCGCGGCGCTCGGGCTCGGGTTCTGGCTGGTGGCCGCGCGGTACTACTCCCAGGAGGCCGTCGGGCAGGGCTCCGCCGCCATCGCCGCGATGCGGCTGCTGTCCTCGCTCACCGCCACCACCATGATCGGCGCGGTCGTCCGGTACGTGCCCCGGGGCGGGCGGGGAACCGGGCCGCTGGTGTGGCGGGCGTACCTGTTCAGCTCGCTCGTCGTGTCCCTGGCCTGTGTGGCGTTCCTGTTCACGCTCGACCTGTGGGGCTCCTCGTACGCGCCGCTCGGCGGGCTGGCCGCCGGGCTGGTCTTCACCGCCTCCTGCGTCGGGTGGGCGTTGCTGACCCTGCAGGACGGGGTACTGACCGGGCTGCGCAGGGCCGTCTGGGTACCCGTCGGCAACGCCGTGTTCTCCGTCGGCAAGCTGCTGCTGCTCGTGGTGTTCGCGGGGACCCTGCCCGTCCTGGGCATCTTCGTCTCCTGGGCCGCCGCCATCGCCCTGTCCGTACTGCCCCTCGGCTGGCTGGTCTTCCGACGGCTGATCCCCCGGCAGGCCGCCGCCGACCATGACCGGGAGCCGCCCGGCCTGCGGGACGTCGGACGCTTCCTGGCGGGCGACTCGGTGGGCGCGCTGTTCTCCCTGGCGATGATCAACCTGTTGCCGGTGATGGTCGCCGTCAGCTTCGACGCCGCGTACAACGGCTACTTCTACATCGCGTACACCGTCGGCGGGACGATGGAGTTCATGGCCATCAACATGGCCTCCTCGCTGACCGCGCACGCCTCGCACAGCCCCGAGACCCTGGCCGCCGGCGTGCGCGGCGCGCTGCGCCGGATGGCGCTGCTGCTGGTGCCCGTCGTGCTGTTCCTCGTCGTGTTCGCACCGCAGATCCTGGCCCCCTTCGGCGAGGACTACGCGGCGCACGGCACCACCGTGCTGCGGCTGCTGGCCGCCGCGGCCCTGCCGCGGGTGGCCGTGGAGCTCTACATCGGGGTGCTGCGGGTCCAGGGCCGTACGGGCCCGCTCGCCGCGCTGCAGGGCGCGATGTGCGTCACGGTCCTGGGCAGCGCGGCGCTGCTGGTGGGCCCGGCCGGGATCGCCGGGGCGGGCTGGGCGGTGCTGCTGTCGATGACCGTGATGGCGCTGGTGTGCGTTCCGGGGCTGCGTGCCGTCCTCACCACCGGGCGGGTGCGCGGTCAGGGACAGCGCGTCCGCGAGGACCGGGCGGTCACCGTGCTGTGGCTGCTGTTCGGGCTCGGAGCAGGACTGTTCTGGACGCCACCGGCGCACGAACCTGCCGGCTTCCACGTCGCATGGGCGGGGGCGCTGCCGCCGCTGAGCCTGGCCGGGATCTCGCTGCTCGTCGTCGTACAGATCACGGCGGCCGCACTGCCGACACCGCAGCCCGGGCTGCTCGGCGGCGGGCTGCTCGCCACCTTCGCCGCGCTGCACGCCGCGCCCTGGAGCGGTCTGCCGACCGCCGCGGGACAACTGCTGTGTCTCGTCGCCGTGCTGTTCCTCCTACGGCTCGCACGGCTGCCGCTCGGCGCACAGTGGGCCGTCCTGGTGCTGCTCATGGCCGGTGCCCGCCACTTCTCGGAGCAGCTCGACGCCGTTCTGCTTCCGCTGCAACTGTCCCTGCTCTGCGCGGTGTCGGCGCTCGCCCTGCTGCGGCGCCGCCGACGCCGGCGCACCGAGTGACGACCTGACAACCCGACGACCTGGGGGAAAAGCGTGCGCTTGCCCGTCACCTCGGACGGAAGACCCGTGGCCGAGCCGTCCGACCCGCCCCTCTCCCGGCCCGCGGGGGTGCGCCGACGCGTGCCCTGGGGTGCGGCGGCGCCGCTCGCCGGGGCGCTCGGCCTGTGGGTGTACGCGGTGGTCCGCACCGATCCGGCCGAGCTGGGCGACTTCGGTCTCGTCGGGGCACTGCCGATCGCTTTCTGGGCCGCTCTCGCCCTGCTGTCGGCCGGCTTCTGGTACTGCGTACGGGGCCCGCGGTGCGGGAACGCACGGCCGCTCGCGTACACGGTGGTGCTGCTTCTGATGGAGCGCGCCACCCAGGCGCTGGTCTACCCCACCGGCCTGTACGCGTGGGCATGGAAACACGACGCGGTCGTGGACCATCTGCTGACCGCCGGCCGGCTGGAGACGACCGCCGAGCGGCTCGGCGACATGGCCGTGTACGACCAGTGGCCGGGGTTCTTCGCCGCTCAGGCGGCTCTCGTGCGGCTGACGGGCGTGGAGAGCGCGGCGGCGTACATGGCCTGGTGGCCGTTTCTGTCGAGCCTGCTGCTGCTCGCCCCGCTGCTGCTCGTCTACCGCACCTTCACCAGGGACAACAGGCTGGTGTGGACGGCGGTATGGCTGTTCTGTGTCGCCAACTGGGTGGGCCAGGACTACTTCTCGCCGCAATCGCTCGCGTTCGCGCTGGATCTGGGCGTGATCGCGGTCGTGCTGCGCCGGGGCGCACGCGGCGCCGAAGGCCCCGAGGGTGGTACGCGGACCGGGGGGCGGGGGCGGGTGCTGGGAGCGGTCCTGCTCGTCCCCCTGATCGCGGCGATCGTCATGTCCCACCAGCTCACGCCGGTGATGCTCGGGGCCGGGCTGGCAGCGCTGTGCCTGACCCGCCGCCACCGCGACCCGGCGCCGCTGATCACACTGGTGCTGATCTTCCTGGCCTGGAACCTGACCGTCTCGCTGCCGTTCCTGCGCGAGGCGGTGCCCGACATGGTCCGGTCGTTCGGCGACGTACGGGGCAACCTCGAGACGGGCTACGGATCGACACCGACCGGCACCGGGCCGGTGGTCGTCTCGTGGGTGGCCCGCCTGCTGTCGGGGGCGGTTCTGCTGCTGATGGCGCTCGGCGTGATGCGCCGCAAGCCGCTGCGGAACCGCGCCCGGCCGCTGCTTCTCCTCACGGCGGTCCCGCTGCTGATGCTCGTCGCCAACGATTACGGAAGCGAAATGATCTTCCGGGTGCTCCTGTTCATGCTGCCAGGCGCCTGCTTCTTCGCGGCCGCGGTGCTGCTCCCGGCGGGCGCGGTGCTGCTCCCGGCGGGCGCGGCGGACCGGGCGGAGGGCTCGCAAGAGGAAGAGGTGGCGGGAGGGTCCGACGCGCCCGCTGCGGGTCGGCTGCGGCACGGCCTGCTGCCGGGGGCCGTGCTGCTCGCGCTGACCGCCGCCTTCGTGCCCGCCTACGCGGGCAAGGACCGGCTCAGCTACTTCCCTCCCGAGGAGGTCGCCCTCGTGCGCCAGGTCATCGACGGCGCGCCGTCCGGCTCGCTCGTCGTCGCCGCGCACCGCAACTACCCGCTGGCGTACGCCTCGTACTGGCAGGTGGGCCACTACTGGTTCCTCGAGGACGCCAAGAGCCACGTCGAGGAGATCATCGACGACCCCGCCCCCGTGCTCGCCCGGGACATGGCGGGTGTGGCCCCGCCCGGCAAGGCGTACTTCCTGCTGACCCGGGGACAGATCGCCAACTCGGAGATGAACGGCATGCTCGGCGCGGCGGAGCTGCGGCACATCGAACGGTCCGTCGCCGCCTCGCCCCTGTTCGAACGGGTCGGCGGCAACAGCGCGGGCGTCGTCTACGAACTCAAGCGCACGACAGGGAGGACCCCATGAGACCTCGGTCGCTCGCCCTCCGGCTGCTGCCGCCGCTCGTCGGCTGGTGCGCCGTCGCCGCCACCGCGCTGCCCGCCGCCTCACCTCTGCGTACTCTGCCCGTCGTCGCGTTCCTCCTGGCGGGGCCCGGCGCGGCCGTCGTCCGCGTCTGCGCACCGGCGCTGCACCGGTTCGGCGCCCCCGCGCACGACGACTTCGGCCGGGACTCCGACCGGCTGGAACAACTCGTCCTGACGCTGTTCCTGAGCGTGAGCGCGGCGATCGTCGGCGCCGCCGCGCTGCTCGCCGCCGGCGCCTTCAGCGGCCTGCGGCTGCTCGTCCTGCTCGCCGCGGCGACCACGCTCGCCGCCTGCTGCCCGCAGCTCACGGGCCGGGCGCCGGCGGCACGCGCCTCCTCCCCGCCGGCGAAGGACGCCACCACATGACCCGCCCCGCCGGCGGTGCGCAAGGGCCGCAACGCCGGCCGTGGATCGCCGCCCTGTCGGCGGTGCTGCTCTGCGGGGCGCTCGCCCTCACGTTCGCGGGCCCGAAGGACGGCACCGCTCCGGCACCGGACAGTCCACGGTGCCGGGCCACCGAGCTGCTGGTCCCCCGCTGCGGCGCATGGTTCGGTGCGTACGTGCGGCACGACAAGACCGACCTGGAGGACAGGGTCCTCGCCTACGAGGAACGGCTCGGCCGCCGGCTCGACATCGTGTACGCGTACCACGACATGTCCACCGACGGACTGGAAGGTCAGCTGCTGACCGAACAGGAGCAGCGGGTCGGCAGGGACCGGCTGCTGCTGCTGTCGTGGGAGAGCAAGTGGTGGAACGGCCGGCCGGAGCAGCAGCCCAGCTGGCGGCAGATCGCCGACGGGCAGCTCGACCGGAGCGTCGTCGACGTGCAGGCGCGGCGCATCAAGGCGTACGGAAAGAAGGTCTTCCTCTCCTTCGACCTGGAGATGGACACCCGCACCCCCGCCAACGGCACGCCCGACGAGTACGTCGCCGCCTACCGCCACATCCACGACCGGTTCCGCGAGCTGGGCGTGGAGAACGTCGTCTGGACCTGGATCATCACCGGCTACACCGGGCACGGCGAATTGTTCCCGCGGCTGTATCCGGGCGACGCCTACGTCGACTGGATCGGCTACAACCAGTACAACTACTTCCGCTGCCACAGGACGGCTTGGAAGAGCTTCGAGCAGACCCAGTCGGCGTCGCACGAGTGGATCAGGCAGCACATCTCCCGCGACAAGCCCCTGATGCTCTCCGAGTTCGGCACGGCGGACGACCCGGCACGCCCCGACGCGCAGGCCGAGTGGTACGCCGAGGTGCCCGGCGTCGTCAAGGAACTGGACGGGGTGCGGGCGGCGCTGCAGTGGAACCACCGCGACCCCGGACCCGGCTGCGACCTGTCGCTGGCGAGGGAATCCTCGTGGCAGAGCTTGCGTGATGCCGTGTCGGACCCGTACTTCCACCAGACCGTGCCGGGCGCCGGCTGAGGCGTTTCCCCGACGGCGCGGGCGCACGGGCGCACAACGTCACACAAGGACACGCACGGGCACTCGGGCGGCTCCCGGCCGTCTCAGCCGGCGAACCGGGGGCCGCCCTTCGCCACGGCGCGGGCACGCCGGTACATCCGCCAGCCGACCGTGGGCAGCGCGTCGGGGAACGGCGCGACCCGCACACCGCCCCGGCCTGCCATCCACGCCTCGACATCCGCCACGGTGTGGCCGCGGCGCACGATGAGGCGGGCGATGCGGTATGCCTCGTCCCTCTCCGAGCTGAGGGCATGCCGCACGGCGACCGCCGACGTGTAACCCGCGGCCTGCGCCGCCCTGCGCACGGCACGGCTGTTGTACCCGTGCGGATAGGCGAGGTGCGCGACGGCATGGCCGAGCACGTCCTCCAACTCCGCCTTGGCCTCACGCAGTTCGCGGCGTAGAGCCTGCGGCGGCAGGGTGTCGAGCTGGGGGTGGGTGACGGTGTGGGCGCCGACCTCCAGGCCGTACTGCTCCAGCAGGGGCGCGCGCGAGAGGGTCATCATCGGCGCGGGAGGCAGGAGGCTGCTCCGGCCGGGGGTGACGGCCCCGGTGGTGAGGTACGCCGTGGCGGGCAGCCGCCTGCCCGCGAGCGCCTCCGCGGTGGGGCCCGGCAGATCGGCGAAGCCGTCGTCGAAGGTGAGGACCACGGGCCGCGGCGGCAGCGGGCCGCCGCGGCCCGTCAGGGCGTCCACGAGTGTGCCGACGATGATCGGGGTACGGCCGCTCGCGACGACGACGTCCAACTGGTCCCCGAACTGCTTCGGGGTGACGGTGAATTCGGCGATCCACGCGGGCGGATCGTCCATGACGGCGTGGTAGAGCAGTACGGGGATCGCCTCCGGCATGTCAGCGCCTCCCGGCGTCGACGTCAGGCAGAGGCGTGCCGCGCAGCCGCAGCCGCGCCCGCGCGTACCCGAGGGGCCCTGCCAGCATTCCCCTGCGCTCCAGGCGGGACAGGTGGCGCGGCCATGGATGCTCCTGCCCCCCGTGAGTGCCGGGCACCCGGCCGGTGCCGCTCTCGCGGCGGGCGGTGATCGCCCGGGCGTGGGCGAGGCCGGCCGGCAGTCTGCGCAGCAGCGCGGGCAACAGACCGGGACGGCGGACCGTCAGCGCCGTCAGATAGGCGGTCAGGCCCGCGCCGTATCCGTACGCCTGGTCGGCCAGGTCCTGCCAGGTCTCCCTGTGGTGGTGCCACACCAACGCCTCCGGTGTGTAGCGCAGCCGGTGGCCGGCGGCGAGAACGGCGGCGAACGCGTACAGGTCGTCGCCGCCCCTGGCGGGCGTGCCGGTGCCGGTGGCCGGGTCGAACCCCCCGAGGCGGCGCAGCGCGGAGGCACGGAACGCCATGTTGGCGCCCGAGCCGAAACTGCCCGCCGTGAACGGGAACAGAGGCTGGTCGGCGGGCGGGAACCGCAGATCGTACGTACGCGGAGCGAAGCCCTTGGCGAAACCCCCGTGGCTCTCCAGCAGGATCTGCGCGGGCGTGTCCAGCCGGGCGGGCAGGATCAGCCCGGTCGCACAGCCGAGGCGCGGGTCGTCGGCGAACGGGGCGGTCAGGACGGAGAGCCAGCGCGGGTCCGCGACGACGTCGTCGTCGGTGAAGGCCAGGACCATGCCGTCGGCGACGGCGATCCCGCGGTTGTGGGCGACGGCGAGGCCGGGCACAGGCTCGACGACGTACCGGACGCGTACGGTCTCGAGGCCGCTGTACTTGTGCTCGACCAGGTCACGGGTGGCGGTCGTGACGGGCGCGTTGTCGACGACGACGACCTCAAAGTCCGGATGGTCCTGGGCGAGCAGAGAGTCGAGCACGCGGGCGAGCCGGTCGGCGCCGTCGCGGGTGGCGACGACGACGCTGGTGCGCGGCAGATCACCGGGCGGCGGCCCGGGGGGCGGTTCCTGGCCGGCGAGCTCGGCGCGGGCGGCTGCGGCGACGGCGTCGGCGCGGTTGCGGCCGGGCGGGATGCGGCACACGACCGTGGCCACGGGCCGCCCGCGCAGCCGCACCAGCGCGAAGACCTCGCCGGCTGCCCCGCCGGGCCCGGCGGCCGCCTCGTCCGTGCCCTGCCCGGCCGGGGCCGGGCCGAAGGCGAGGACCGGCCCGTCGGGGCCGTCCAGGTCCAGTTGGACCACGCTCATCGGCGCGGGCGGCCGAGGCCGCTTGGACGGGGCGGGTCTCTGCGAGCTGCTCAGCATGGTGTCCCCCTGAGTGCGTACATACGGTGTGCGCGGCAGCGCCTGCGGATGCGGGTGCAGATGTGGCCACGGCTGCGGCTGCGGTCCTCGGCCGGGCCCCGGTCAGCTTCCGCCCCGCAGCCGGCCCGCCCGGATCAGCGTCCGTCTCGCCCGTGCCGCCAGCTGCGGGCGGTCCCGTACGAACCCCTGCGCGCGGCGCACCGGCTCGCGACCGAGCACGTACAGCGCGGCCCGCGCCCCCGGCCGCAGGGTCGCGCCCTCGTACACACGCAGCTCGCCCGTCTTCAGCGCGTCCTTGTACTCGGCGTCGCCGCGCCCGAGGTCCAGCATCCCGATGCCTTCGCGGGCCGCCGCCTCCGCCATCCGCAGGTGCAGGACCAGCCCCGGCGAGTACTTGGCGAACTCCGGCTCGTACGCCGGGAACCAGCACGACAGCACGGTCCGCGAGCGCAACCCGAAGTGCGCGGCGACCGGCCGGCGCCCCGCGTACAGCACCGACAGCACACCGCTGCAGCCGTCGGCGCGCGACTCGTGCAGACGACGCACCAGGGCACTGATCCACCGCTGTGCGAAGCGGTCACGACGGCCTGTCCTGCGGTACTGGGCCGACTTCCAGGCGATGAGGGTACGCAGCGCCGCCGGGTCCCGCTCGTCGAAGACGAACCGTGTGTCGCCCACCTGCCGCCCGAGCCTGCGCTCCTTGGCGAGCGTGCTCCGAAGGAACTTCGGCGACTGCGCACGCAGCAGCTCCTCGTATGCGGCGTAGCCCGCGCCGACGTCGATGACGGGCGAGCCGAACCCCTCCGCGTCCCGCTCGAACAGCTGCTGGCCGGCCTCGAGGTTGTCGAACTCCCACGTGGCCAGCGAGCAGGCGCGCAGCAGCTCACGCGGATCGACGTGCAGGCCGGGCCGCAGTACCGCGCCCTGGCAGTCGGACACCCCCAGTCCGATCGCCCTGCCACGACCCAACGGTCCCTGCTCGTACGGGAAGAACCCGGCAGGCTGCCCGTCCTCCCACAGCACGGCCACCCGGGCCGCTGCCCGCACCCGCCCGACGGCGAGGGTGAACTCCGGCTCCATGAACGGATTCGCGGGCGCGCCCGACTTCGCGCGCAGCTCCCGCCACGCCTCCGCCTGACTCGCGCCCATTTCCAACGGCGTCACGACGGTGATACGCACATCGCTCAACTCGACCCCCCGGTCTCCCCCTTGAGCCTTCAACTTCCCCGGAGAGGACGGTACCGGCCGAAATCACGACAGGGTAGGGAGCGTCACGCTTCTTCTGAGGCGTACGGTTTCGCCGCCCCCGCGCCACCCCCGCGCCGGCCCCACGCCTCCCCTGCCCCGCGTCGTGCGCCCACCCGGGCGCGGTCCGGGCCCCGATCCGTCCGACGGTTCGCATCCGCCCGCTGTCGCATGTCGCGCTCCGCCCGCCCGGCGGGTGCCCACGACACTGGAGAGGACACCGGACGGACCACAGAAAAGGACACCGCCATGCCCCCACTCATCGCAGTCACCGGAGCGAGCGGCCGTGTCGGCGGCCGGGTGGCGCGCCGGCTCTCCGGTGCGGACGTCGCGACCCGGCTCGTCGGCCGCGATCCCACCCGGCTGCCCGAACTGCCGGGCGCGCAGCCCTCGCGGCCCGCGACGTACGGCGACAGCGAGGCGATGCGGCGGGCGATCGACGGGGCGGGCACGCTGTTCCTGGTCTCCGCTCACGAGTCGCCGGGCCGGGTGAAGGAACACTGCACGGCGGTGGACGCCGCGATCGCGGCGGGCGTCGAACGGATCGTGTACGTGTCGTTCGTCGGCGCCGCTCCCGACGCGACGTTCACCTTCGCCCGCGACCACTGGCACACCGAGCAGTACATCCGCTCCTGCGGAGTGCGCCACACCTTCCTGCGGGACAACTTCTATCTGGCCGCCCTCCCCGCGATGACCGGGAAGGACGGGGTGCTGCGCGGTCCGGGCGGCCAGGGCCGGGTCGCCGCCGTCTCCCACGACGACATCGCGGACGCGGCGGCGGCGGTGCTGCTGGACGACACCCGTGCGCACGACAGGGTGGTCTACGACCTGACGGGGCCGACCGCGTTCTCCCTCGCGGAGGCGGCGCGGATCCTCGGCGAGGTCACCGGCCGCGACATCCGCTACCAGCTGGAGTCCCGGGAGCAGGCGTACGCCTCCCGGGCCGGATACGGCGCGGAGGAATGGGAGGTGCGGGGCTGGGTCACCTCGTACGAGGCGATCGCCGTCGGCGAGATGGCAGCCGTCTCCGACGCCGTGCCCCGCCTGACGGGCCACCCGGCGCAGGGCCTTCGCGACTACCTGGCCGAGCATCCGAGCGGCTGGCGGCACCTGCTGAACGGGGCGCCCCGGGCCGACTGAACGGCCCTACGGCAGCCTCCGGCCCGCCTTCCAGACCTCGCTCACCAGGGGGACGCCGGGCCGGTAGGCCAGGTGCACATGGCTCGGAGCGTCGAGCAGCACCAGGTCCGCGCGGGCGCCGGGGCGAAGGCGGCCGACGTCCGCGCGGCGCAGGGCCGCCGCGCCGCCGGCCGTGGCCGACCAGAGCGCCTCGTTCGGGGTCATCCCCATGTCCCGCACCGCGAGCGCGATGCAGAACGGCATCGACGAGGTGAACGACGAACCGGGGTTGCAGTCCGTTGACAGCGCGACCGTCGCGCCGGCGTCGATGAGCCGGCGGGCGTCGGGCCACTCGGCGCGGGTGGAGAACTCCGCGCCCGGGAGCAGCGTCGCGACCGTGTTGCCGTTCGCGAGCGCGTCGACGTCCTGGTCGGTGAGGTGGGTGCAGTGGTCGGCGGACGCGGCGTCCAGCTCGACGGCGAGCTGCACGCCGGGACCGTAGGTCAGCTGGTTGGCGTGCACGCGGGGCGTGAGGCCCTTGGCCCGGCCGGCCGTGAGGATCGCCCGGGCCTGCTCGCCGTCGAACGCGCCCTTCTCGCAGAACACGTCCACCCAACGGGCGTAGGGGGCGCAGGCGTCGAGCATCTCGCCGGTCACGAGGGCGACGTAGGCGGCCGGGTCGTCGGCGTAGTCGGGGGACACGATGTGCGCCCCCAGGTAGGTGACCTCGTCGGTGTGCGCGGCGGCGATCCTCAGGGCCCGCGCCTCGTCCTCGACGGTCAGCCCGTAGCCGGACTTGGTCTCCATGACGGTGGTGCCCTGGCGCAGCGCCTCCGCGAGGTAGCGGGCGACGTTGGCGTCGAGTTCCGCGTCGGACGCGGCACGGGTCGCGGCGACGGTGGTGCGGATGCCGCCGGCGGCGTACGCCTGGCCGGACATACGGGCGTTGAACTCGGCGGTGCGGTCGCCGGCGAAGACGAGGTGCGAGTGCGAGTCCACGAATCCGGGGATGACGGCCCGGCCGCCGGCGTCGACCCGGTTGTCAGTGGCGGGTGCTTTGCTCTTCTCACCGATCCAGGCGATGCGGTCGCCGTCGACGACGACGGCCGCGTCCTGGATCAGTCCGAGGGGGGATCCGTCACCGAGGGAGGGGTCGTTGGTGACCAGGCTGGCGATGTTGGTGATCACAGTGGCCGTCGCGGCGACGGCGCTGTTCGTCGTCGCGGGGGCGGGCATCGCCGGGGGGTTGTTCGTCGTCTCGGGGCCGCTGTTCATGATGCGGGGTGTCTCCTTCAGCCGTGCAGTGCGGCGATCGCGTCCGTCAGGGCTCGGGGAACGTCCGGGACGGCTGCGTGCACCCCGTCCCGGACGACGTGGCGGCCGGCCACGACCGTATGGCACACATCCGCCGGCGACGCTGCGAATACCGCCGTCTCGGCTCCCAGACGCGGCGGTGGCCCGGCTGTCCTGACGCTGTCCAGGGAGATGGTCGTGAAGTCCGCGAGCGCGCCGGGCGCGAGGCTGCCGGCCTCGGGCCAGCCGAGCGCGGCGTGGCCGTCGGCCGTCGCGGCGCGGAGCAGCGCGCCCGCAGTCCAGTGGCCACGGGTGCGGGAGCGCAGACGCTCGTTCAGCTCCATGGCGCGTGCCTCCTCGAACAGGTCGATCACGGCGTGGCTGTCGCTGCCGAGGGACAGCGGCGAACCCGCCGCCTGGAGGGCGGGCGCGGGGCCGATGCCGTCGGCGAGGTCGCGCTCGGTCGTCGGACACATGCAGGTGCCCGTCGTCGTGCCGCCGAGCAGCGCGACGTCCTCCCCGGTGAGGTGCGTGTTGTGGACGCCGGTGGTGCGCGCGCCGAGCACACCGTGGTCGGCGAGCAGCCGCGTGGGTGTGCAGCCGTGCGCGGCAAGACACGCGTCGTTCTCCGCGGTCTGCTCGGAGAGGTGGACGTGCAGCGGCGCGTTGCGTGCGGACGCCCAGGACGCGACCGTCGACAGCTGGTCCGCGGGCACGGCCCGTACGGAGTGGATCGCGGCCCCGATCCGTACGTGCTCGCCGTCCTTCAGCCCGTCGGCCCGCTCGGCCCACGCATCTGCGGTGCCGTCGCTGAAGCGCAGCTGGTGGTAGTTGGGCCGCTCGCCGAAACCCGCGGCCAGATAGGCGGTGTCGAGCAGTGTGATCCGGATGCCGGCCTCGTCCGCCGCGGCGATCAGCGCCTCGCCCATCGCGTTCGGGTCGGCGTACGGGACGCCTCCGGGCGCGTGGTGCACGTAGTGGAACTCGCCCACGGCCGTGATCCCGGCCAGCGCCATCTCGGCGTAGACGGCGCGTGCCAGCGCGAAGTACGCATCCGGTGTCAGCTGCGAGGCGACCTGGTACATCACCTCGCGCCACGTCCAGAACGTCCCCGAGCCGACCTGCACCGTGCCGCGCAGCGCGCGGTGGAAGGCGTGCGAGTGTGCGTTCGCGAGGCCGGGGAGTGTCAGGCCGCGCAGGATCTCCGCGCCCGGCGGCGGGGCTTCGGCCCCCTCCCGTACGGCGGCGATCCGCCCGTCGGCCACGTCGAGCGCCACGCCCGGCTCGACGTGGGTGCCGAGCCACGCGTGTTCCAGCCAGTACGTCGTCACCTGCACGCCAGACCCTCCAGTACGTCGGCGAGTGCGATCACTCCGGCCACGCAGTCGTCCTCGGCCGCGGATTCGGCCGGGGAGTGCGAGACACCCGTGGGGTTGCGTACGAACAGCATGGCGGTCGGGATCGAGCCGGACAGGATTCCCGCGTCGTGTCCGGCTCCCGTGCCGAGGACGGGTACCGCACCGCCGAGGATCTTGTTGAGCTCGTCGCGCAGGGCGTGCTCGAACTCGATCACGGGCGTGAACGACTCCCGCACGACCGTGAGGTCCACGCCGTCGCGTTCCGCGCGCTCCCGCGCGGCCTGTTCGACCGCGGAGACGACGGTGTCGAGGGCCGCCTGGTCCGGGGCACGGGAGTCCAGCCAGCCGCGGACGAGGGACGGGATCGCGTTGACGCCGTTCGGCTCGACGGAGATCTTCCCGAAGGTGGCCACCGCTCCCGCGAGTTCCGCCTCGCGGCGGGCGGCGAGGACGGTCTGCGCGTACGTCAGCATCGGGTCGCGCCGGTCGACGAGCCGGGTGGTGCCGGCGTGGTTGGCCTCCCCGGCGAAGTCGAACCGCCAGCGGCCGTGCGGCCAGATGGCGGACGCGATGCCCACGGCGTCGCCCGTCAGGTCGAGCGCACGCCCCTGCTCGACGTGCAGTTCGACGAACGCGCCGATGCGGGCGAGGCGTTCGGGGTCCGGGCCGATGGCGGCGGGGTCGAATCCGGCCGCCTCCATGGCCTGCGGGAGGGTGACGCCGTCCGCGTCGCGGAGTTCGTACGCCTTCTCCCGCGTCAGCTGCCCGGCGGCGAGCCGGGAGCCGACGCAGGCGAGCCCGAACCGTGCGCCCTCCTCGTCACCGAAGTTGGTGATGGCGAGGGGCCGGGTGAACTCCACACCCCTGCGGCGGAGTTCGTCGAGCGCGGCGAAGGAGGAGACGACACCGAGAGGGCCGTCGAAGGCGCCGCCGTCGGGTACGGAGTCGAGGTGCGATCCGGTGACGACGGCGTCACCCGCGAGGGGGTCGCCGAGCCAGGCCCACTGGTTGCCGTTGCGGTCGATCTCGAAGGTGAGCCCACGCTGTGCGGCCTGCGCCTCGAACCAGGCGCGGCAGTCCCGGTCCGCCGCGGTCCACGCGTACCGCCGGTACCCGCCGGTGCCCTCGTGCCGGCCGATGGGGAGCAGGTCGCGCCACATGTCGCGGAACGACGTCCCGGTCGCGGGCGACGGCCCCCGACCCGGGCCCGCCCCCGCCGCGAGTCCTGCTTCCGGGGAGGCTGCACCCCGGTGGTCCCGGTGCGCCGACCCGTCCTGCCAGGGGTCCCTCCCGGGCGTAGCTCGGGGAGAGGGACGATGGCCCGCACTCATCACGCGTCGCCCTCCCGCATGGGGACGCGCACGCCCTTGGCGTCGGCAACGGACTCCGCGATGTCGTAGCCCGCGTCCACGTGGCGGATCACGCCCATGCCCGGGTCGTTCGTCAGGACCCGGCGGATCTTCTCGCCCGCGAGCTTGGTGCCGTCCGCCACGGACACCTGGCCGGCGTGGATCGAGCGGCCCATGCCGACGCCGCCGCCGTGGTGGAGGGAGACCCAGGACGCGCCCGAGGCGACGTTCACCATCGCGTTCAGCAGCGGCCAGTCCGCAATGGCGTCGGAGCCGTCGAGCATGGCCTCGGTCTCGCGGTACGGGGAGGCTACGGAGCCGCAGTCCAGGTGGTCGCGGCCGATCGCGAGGGGCGCGGCCAGCTCGCCGCTCGCCACCATGTCGTTGAAGCGTTCTCCCGCGCGGTCGCGCTCGCCGTAACCGAGCCAGCAGATGCGGGCGGGAAGGCCCTGGAAGTGGACGCGTTCGCCGGCCATCTTGATCCAGCGGTGGAGGGACTCGTTCTCCGGGAAGAGATCAAGGATCGCCTTGTCCGTCTTGGCGATGTCCGACGCCTCGCCCGAGAGCGCCGCCCAGCGGAACGGTCCCTTGCCCTCGCAGAACAGCGGCCTGATGTACGCCGGGACGAAGCCGGGGAAGGCGAACGCCCTGTCGTACCCGGCCAGTTGAGCCTCGCCGCGGATCGAGTTGCCGTAGTCGAAGACTTCGGCGCCGGCGTCCATGAAGCCGACCATCGCCTCGACGTGGCGTGCCATCGACTCGCGGGCGCGGGTGGTGAATCCGGCCGGGTCCTTGGCCGCGTACGAGGCCATGTCGTCGAAGTCGACGCCCGTCGGCAGGTAGGCGAGCGGGTCGTGGGCCGAGGTCTGGTCGGTCACGATGTCGATCGGCGCGCCCTCCGCGAGCATCCGGGGCAGCAGGTCGGCGGCGTTGCCGAGCAGGCCGATGGAGAGGGGGCGGCGGGCGTCGCGGGCCTCGACGGCGAGCTGGAGCGCGTGCTCCAGGGAGTCGGCCCTGACGTCCAGGTAGCGGTGCTCGATGCGTCGCTCGATGGCGCGCGGGTCGCAGTCGATGCAGATGGCGACGCCGTCGTTCATGGTGACGGCGAGCGGCTGGGCACCGCCCATGCCGCCGAGCCCGGCGGTGAGCGTGATCGTCCCGGCGAGGGTGCCGTTGAACTTCTTCGCGGCGACGGCGGCGAACGTCTCGTACGTGCCCTGCAGGATGCCCTGCGTGCCGATGTAGATCCAGGAGCCGGCGGTCATCTGGCCGTACATCGTCAGACCCAGCTGCTCCAGCCGCCGGAACTCCTCCCAGTTCGCCCAGTCGCCGACCAGATTGGAGTTGGCGATGAGGACACGCGGCGCCCATTCATGGGTCTGCATGACGCCGACGGGGCGGCCGGACTGGACGAGCATCGTCTCGTCCTGCTTCAGGGTCTGCAGCGTGCGCACCATCGCGTCGAAGGAGCGCCAGTCGCGGGCGGCCTTGCCGGTGCCGCCGTAGACGACGAGCTTGTCGGGGTGCTCGGCGACCTCGGGGTCGAGGTTGTTCTGCAGCATGCGGAGGGCGGCTTCCTGCTGCCATCCCAGGGCGCTCAGTTCCGTACCGCGCGGTGCCCGTACGGGGCGGGAAGAGTGCCTCGGTTGGGGGTGGCGGTGGGAGACGGGCGGGACTGACATGGCGATGCCTCCTCGCAACGATGTGGGGTTTCTATTCACATAGTCGCTGCCTGAATAGATGTAGTCAACCGCTGCGGCGCGACCCGCCGGGTGATTGGCTGGCGGCATGACTGTCGACCGCCGGGATGTGGCCGTACGAGCGGCCGTGGAACAGGGACTTCTCACCGAGCAGCAGCCCGTGGCCGCTTTTCTCGACGTGGCGGGTATCCGCTCGTCAGTGGCAGCCCTGCGGGCCGCGTTCGCCGCCGTCACCGACGCGCCGGTGCTGCACGCCTTCGCCGTGAAGGCCGCCCCGCTGGTGCCCGTCCTCGCGCTGCTCCACGCGGAGGGCATGGGCGCGGAGGTCGCGAGCCCGGGCGAGCTCGCACTGGCCCGGGCCGCGGGCCTGCCGCCGGACCGGATCGTGCTCGACTCCCCCGCCAAGACCGTCGCCGAGCTACGCGAAGCCCTCGACCTGGGCATCGCCGTCAACGCCGACAACTGGCAGGAACTCGGCCGCGTCGACACCCTCGTCGCCGACGGCGCCGGACAGCCCGTCCCACCGCTCGGACTGCGGGTCAACCCGCAGGTCGGCGGCGGCTCGATCGGGGCACTGTCGACGGCCACCTCCACGTCCAAGTTCGGCGTGGCGCTGAACGACGCGGGTGCCCGGGAGCGGGTCGTCGAGGCCTACCTCGAGCGCCCCTGGATGACACGGCTGCACGCCCACTCCGGCTCCCAGGGAATGGCGCTGGCGCGCATGGCGCAGGGCATCCACGCGCTGTACGAACTCGCCGAGGAGATCAACGCGGCGGCCGGCCGGCAGCAGATCGACACGATCGACATCGGCGGCGGTCTCCCGGTCAACTTCTCCTCCGACGAACACACCCCGGCCTTCGCCGACTACGCCGGACTGCTGAAGGAACGCGTCCCCGGGCTGCTCGACGGCCGGTACGGTCTGGTCACCGAGTTCGGCCGCTCGCTGCTCGCCAAGCACGGCACGGTCCTCGCCCGGGTCGAGTACGCCAAGTCCGCCGGTTCCCGTCCGATCGCGGTCACCCACGCGGGCGTCCAGGTCGCCACCCGCACTGTCTACGACCCCGTGTCCTGGCCGCTGCGGATCGCCGCGTACGACGCCAAGGGACTGCCCAAGGCCGGCCCGGGCGTCGAGCAGGACGTCGCCGGGCCGGCCTGCTTCGCCGGTGACCTGCTGGCGGAGAGGCGGCGGCTGCCGCTGCTGGAGGCGGGCGACGTGATCGCTGCGCTGGACACGGGCGCGTACTACTTCTCCAGCCACTACGGCTACAACAGCCTGCCCAGACCCGCCGTGCACGGCTTCACCTCCGGACAGGACGGCGGGGTGCGGTTCACCACCGTGCGGGAGGCCCAGAGCGTGAGGGAGATCGTCGCGGAGTCGGGCGGGGCGCAACGGGACGCGCTGCTCGGTGAGGAGCGCAGCAACGCCTTGGCCGACTGAAGAGCGCAAGGGAACGCCTCGGCCGGCCGAGGAGTGCGAGGGAACGCCTCGGCCGGCTGAAGAGCGCGAGGGAACGCCTCGGCGGGCGAAGGGACAGCAGGGGCGATTGTCCGACCCCAGTGGTTCCATGGAGCCATGGCCACCAGCAGCGTTGTCGTCGAGCGTCTGATCCTCGCGCCGCCCGGTCCCGTATGGGACGCCCTGACCGACATCTGGGGCTGGCAGCGCACACTCAGCGGCGTGGAGAAGGTCGAGGTCCTGACCGAAGGCGGCTTCGGCGTCGGCACCCGGTGGCGCGAGACCCGGCGGATGCTGGGCAAGGAGGCCACGGAGGAGATGTACGTGACGGTGTGCGAGCCGCCCGAGCGTTATGTGGTGGAGGCCGATTCGCACGGCACCCACTACGTCTCCGAATTCACCGTCGTCCCCGCCGGTCCGGAGGCGACGACCGTCCGGCTGACGTTCGGTGCCGAGCCGCCCGGCGGCTTCATGGGCCTGCTCGCCAAGGTCCTCGGTCCGCTCGGCGCCAAAGCCGTGCGCAAGGCGATAGCGAGGGACCTCGACGACGTGGCCGCCGCGGTGGAGCGGCGCGGCGGCTGACCCGGCAGCGGCTCTCCACCGGATCCGCCCACCTGGGCGCACGCAAGCATCACAGAGGGCGCGCAGGGCAGAAACCTTCCCATCTGACTACGGGAGAGGTGTCTCATGGCCACATCCGCACCGACGTCCACGGACTCACCGGACCGGCAGCCGGCCCTGAAACGGGCCATCGGGCCGAAGCTGCTGATCCTCTTCGTGATCGGCGACATCCTGGGCACCGGCATCTACGCCACCACGGGCAAGGTGGCGGGCAAGGTCGGCGGTGCCCTGTGGCTGCCGTTCGCGATCGGCTTCGTGGTCGCCCTCCTGACGGCAGCGTCGTACGTCGAACTGGTAGGGAAGTATCCGAAGGCCGCCGGTGCCGCGCTCTACACGCAGAAGGCGTTCAAGATCCCCTTCCTGACCTTCATCGTCGCCTTCATGGTGATGTGCTCCGGCCTCTCGTCCGCCAGTGCCGCCGCCCGAGCCTTCAGCGGGGACTACTTCCAGGAGTTCACCGACGCGGTTCCGCCCACCCTCATCGCGATCGTCTTCATCGTCGCCCTCGCCGCGCTGGCACTGCGCGGTGTGTCCGAATCCGTGAAGACCAACGTCGTGCTGACCGCCGTCGAGCTCACCGGCCTCGTGGTGATCCTGTCGATCGGCGCCTGGGCCGTCGTCACCGGCGGCGGAGAGCCGTCCCGGCTGGGCGAGTTCCAGGCGTCCGGCACCGGATACGCGTTGATCACCAGCGTCCTCGGGGCGACCGCCCTCGGGTTCTTCGCCTTCGTCGGCTTCGAGGACTCGGTCAACATGGTGGAGGAGACCCGCGATCCGATCCGCACCTTCCCCCGCGCGATCTTCATCGGTGTCACCCTCACCGGCACCATCTATGTGCTCGTCGCGCTGATCTCGTCCCTGCTCGTCGACTACCGGACGCTGGAGAAGTCCAGCGGCCCGCTGCTGGAGGTGGTCAAGGCCGGCGGCGTCGACTTCCCGCCCAGGCTCTTCGCGCTGATCGCCCTGTTCGCGGTCACCAACTCCGCGCTGATCAACATCATGATGGCGTCCCGGCTCTGCTACGGGCTGGCCAACGAGAAGGTCCTGCCGCGCGGCATGGGCAAGGTCCTCCCCAAGCGCCGCACTCCCGTCAACGGGATCGTGTTCGTGACCCTGCTGGCCATCGGACTGGTGTCGACGGGCGAGATCGAGGGGCTCGGAGACACCACCGCGTTCCTGCTGCTCTGCGTCTTCGCGGTGGTCAACGTGGCCGTGCTGGTGCTCCGCAAGGACCGTGTCGAGCACGCGCACTTCCGTACGCCGACGATCCTGCCGGTCCTCGGCGCGATCACGTCGATCATCCTGGCCAGCCCGTTGGCCGACCGTGCGGCGGACGTCTACATCCGGGCCGGCGTGCTGCTGGCCATCGGCATCGCGCTGTGGGCCGTGAACAAGGTGGTGCTGAAGCTGCGTCACGAGGACGAGATCGGCCGCGGCGAGGCGTAGGGCCTCTCGTTTGGATCATGCCGGGCTCACGGGCCCTGGCACCGCGCACTGACCCGGCCTGATCCAAACGAAAGACCCTAGGGACTCTCTTCGCGGAGCGGATCTTAAGGGGCGGCGCGCATGTTCCGTTGGAAAATGCCAGAACTCGCCCCGACCGACACCACGATGCGTAACCTCTCCGTCACTGCCGCGTTCGTGCGCGGCACACCGAGGCGGGGAGGGGAGTCCGCGTGCCCGGAATCGACGAGTGCCTGCTGCAGGCCATGGTGGTGCCAGGGGCCCGTGGGGCCTCCCTCGTGGACTGGACGAGCGGGCTCGCCCTGGGCGCCGTCGGGGAGACCCCCGGCGGAGACCACGAGGCGACGGCGGCGGAGACGGCCGAACTGGCCCGGATGGCCGCCGAGTACCCGTCGTTCGCTCCCGAGGAGACCCACCCGGAGGGCCTCAAGGGGTTACCCGTCGAGGATCTCATCGTCACCACCCGCACCGGGTACCACGTGGTGCGGTTCGTGGAGACCACGTTCGACAGCAGTGTGTTCCTGCATCTCTGGCTCGACCGGGAGACCGGCAATCTGGCGCTCGCCCGGCTGCGCCTCGCGGACCTCGCAGAGCGGCTGGTCCTCGGATGACCGCAACAGCAACGGGCTCGGCGACGGACGCGATGACGGCCCTCTCGCCGATGCTCGGCAGGCTCGCGGCGGAACGGGCCACCGGCGTCCTCGTCCGTGACAACGGCGCCCTCTACCTCGCCGACGGCCAGGTCGTGCACGCCGAGAGTCCCGCCGCACCCGGCCTCGACGTCCTCCTGACGGCGAGCGGCCGCCTCCCGCGCACGGGCTGGGACGAGGCGGTCGCCAGGGCCGGCGCGCGCCGGGAGGTGGCGCGCTTCCTCGTCGACAGCGGGCAGGTCGCCGACGGGGAGCTGGAGATCTGCCACCTCGGCGCCCTCCACGACGCCGCGTTCTTCACGCTGGCGCCCGGCAGCGGGCCGACCCGGTTCCGCTACGGCGTCGCCCACTGGATCGGCTCCGTGCGTCCCGTGCCTGCCGCGGCCGTGGCCCGCGAGGCCCGCAGGCGGCGTGGGCTGCTGGACTCCGTCTGGCCCCACCCGGAGGTCGACACCGCGCCCCTGCAGCGCCTCCCGGCCGGATACGGCGCGACGGCCACCCCCCGGCAGCGGGCGCTGCTGGCACTCGCCGACGGTGTCCGCACCCCTTCGGTGATCGCCAGGGCCATGGGCCGGCCGGCCTTCAACATCCTGCTCGAAGTACGGCGGATGGCCGCCGCCGGGCTCGTCGTGACACCGTCCGGGCCGGCCGCGACCGAACCCGCCCCGCTGCCCGCCTGGGTCGCCGACTTTCCCTCCGACCCGGACATCGCCCTGCTACGCCGGCTCCGCGACGCACTGGAGGCAAGCCTGTGACACACCGCACGACCCACCGGGCCCGGCGCACGCCGTCATGAGGCGCGCCCTGAGGCTGCGCGCCGAGAGGAGACAGCTCATGACGGCCGAGACCGAGGTGCTCGGTGAAATCAGACGCCTGCGCGCCCGTTTGCCGCAGCTGAGGGGCGTGCTCGCGGCGAGCATCGACGGCCTGGTGCTGGCGACGGACACCGCGGAGGCGGAGAGCGTCGCCGCGCTCACCGCCGCCGCGCTCTCGGTCGCGCAGCGGCTGACGGAGACCACCGGGCAGGGCGGCTTCAAGGAGTTGCTCGTCCGGGGCGAGTCGGGCTACGTCGCCACCTACGCGGCCGGCTCCTCCGCCGTGCTGACCGTGCTGGCCGAGCCCCGTACCAACGTGGGCCGGCTCCACCTCGAGGCCCGTCGTGCCGGCGCCCGGGTCGGGGCGCTGGTCGACGCCGCCCTCGAACGGCCCCAGGACGCCTGATCCGATGAACGCCACCCCCGCCGACCCCACGGAACCACCACCCGCACCGCCACGCGCACGGACCGGAGGAAGCACCCGGACCGGGCGCACCACCGCAAGAACAACCACCGGACGGAAGGAAAGTACTCCTGCCATGGCCAACACAGAGACCACGCTCAAGGAAGCCACCGCCATCGAGGGCGCCATCGGCGCCGCGCTCGTCGACTACACCAGCGGTATGGCGCTGGGCACCATCGGCGGCGGCAAGGACCTCGATCTGAACGTGGCCGCCGCGGGCAACACCGACGTGGTCCGCGCCAAGGTCCGCACGATGGAGCACCTCGGCCTCAAGGACGAGATCGAGGACATCCTGATCACTCTTGGCTCCCAGTACCACCTGATCCGGCTCATGAAGGGCCGAGGCACCAACGGACTGTTCCTGTACCTGGCACTCGACAAGGAGCGGGCGAACCTGGCGATGGCCCGCCACCAGCTGAAGAAGATCGAGGCCGAACTGGAGATCTGAGCCTCTGTCGGCGCCGCGCCCCTCCGGGCGCGGCGTCGCCGGCCGCGATCCCGGTGGTACGAAACTCCGTGACCGGCCTGCCCACCGTACCGGCGGCCGGCCCGTCGGTACGCATCCACAACAGCGCCTCCTCGGCCCGCTCGCGGCGGCCCAGCCACGCCGCCCCTCCGAGCGATCCGCCCGGCCGATCCATGCCGTGCGCGAGGACAGTACCTGGATCCGAAGGGCGCCTGAGAAGGACCGCCGCGCCTCCGGGCGGAGTCGTCACTCGGCGAAGAGCCCGCGTTCGGCCGCTCGGACGTCGAAGTCCTCCAGCCGGGCCTGGGCGTCCGGCAGTCCGTCGCACATCGCTTCCAGCAGGACCCGCCCGAGCAGCATCGGCGCGCAGGCCGTGTCGAAGGCCAGGCCGGTGCCGACGGCCGCGGGGATCAGCAGATCGCTGTGCGCGGCGACCGGCGCGAACGCCGAGTCCGCGACCGTGACCACCGTGAGGCCGACGGAGCGCGCGTACTCGAGTGCTTCGACGACCTCCTTGGGGTGCCGTGGCAGGGCGAAGCACAGCAGCGCACTCGCACCGGCCCGACCGGCGGCGTCGATACGGTCCGGGAGCATCGAGCCGCCCTCGTCGAGCAGCCGTACGTCCGGGTGCACCTTGGCCGCGAAGTACGCGAACCCCCGCGCCTGCGAGGCCGCTGCCCGCAGCCCCAGCACCGGCAGCGGCCGGGAGGCGGCCAGCAGCCGCCCGGCGCGCTCGACGAGCGCCGGCTCGGCGAGCATCTCCGCGAGCCCGCGCAGATTCTCGATCTCGGCCTGGACGGCCTGCTGGTACTCGTTGAAGGCGTCGCCGCCGGTGGCCGTCTCCGGCGGCACGACCTCGCGCAGATGCCTGCGCAGCGCCGGGTAGCCGTCGAAGCCGAGGGCGACCGCGAAACGGGTGACGGACGGCTGGCTCACCCCGGCGAGTTCCGCCACCTCCACACTGGACAGGAACGGCACGTCGGCCGCGCGACGCACCATGCAGTGCGCGATCCGGCGCTGGGTGGGGGTGAGCCGGTGTCCCTCGAACAGCTGCTGCAGTCGTCCGGCAGGGCTGTCGCTCATGCCATCCCCCATCCTCCGGCCGGCCTATTCAGTCATCAAGAACTCTGCATGACGATATGCAGGCCGGGCAAGGCAAGCCCCGCACGTCCTGCCGAAAACGCCCCGGCGGACGGCCCGCCCGTGGGAGGCGTGCCGTCCGCCGGGGCGCGGTGGAGCCGGTCAGTCCCCGATCTGCTCGGCGATCTGCTGATCACCGGCCATCGCGCCGGCCCAGAGCCGGACCTCCGCGATCCGGCCCGGCAGGTGGTGCTGCCAGGCCCCGGAGGTGAAGGCCCTGCCCAGTGCGAAGTCCCCGGCGCCCATCTTGGCCACGAACGTCTCCGGCTCTCCGTTGAGCACATGGCCCAGTCGCAGCGAGATCGTCCCGTCCTGGGCGTCGTGAATTCCGGTCAGCCGCACGATGCTGTCCAGCTCGGCGACCTCTTCGGACACCACGGACGAGAACGTGCCGTCGGCGCCCAGCCGGCCGAAGTGCCATTTGCCGACCGGCACCGTCTTCTCCTCGAGAGTCTCCGGGTCGACGACGGTGTCCTTTCCGGACAGCTCGAACCACAGGCCCCAGGCCGAACCGTCCGCTGTCCGCTGCCCGACGATCTGGCCCTTGTGTCCCACGTCCTTGGCCAACAGCTGGGCGCTGCTCAGCGCCACCTGCGTGGTCACCGTGAAGGAACCCGTGTCGTCGATCACCGGGCCCGTGACGGTCACCGCGTCGTCGACGCCGTCCAGGACGATCTCGTCGCCCTCGACGGCCGCCCCGCCGGACAGGGTGAGGTTCCTGCCGTAGCCGGACGTCGTGTCGGTGATGGTGGCCCCCGACGCCCGGGACGCGGACCAGTCGGCCACCAGCTCGGCGCCGGCGAAACCGTCCGACGTCAGCAGCCGCGCCTCGTCGGCGATCTCCGCGGCGGACAGCTTGCGCTGCCAGGCCGCCACCTCGTCGATCGATCCGTTGAAGGCCCAGTAGCGTTTGCCCGCCCACAGATACCGGCCCATGTTGAAGGAGCCGGAGGAGGACCAGGATCCGGGCACGGTGCTGGTGCCCTGGAGCCGGCCGTTGACGTAGAGCTGCAGTTCCCGGGTGGCCGGATCGTAGGTACCCGCCAGATGTGTCCACGCGTTCACGGGGGCGATGTCCTTCGCCCGGACACCGAAGTACGCGGTCCCGGTGTCCTCGTCCTTCTCCTTCACGCCGAACACCCAGGAGTCGTACGACGTCTCGTACCACAGCAGGAAGGAGCTGTAGTTGGCGCCGTCCTGGGACAGGACGATCGCGTCCTGCGCCTTGGTGTTCAGCCGTGCCCACGCGGACACCGTGTAGGCGGACCGGGTCTCCAGGACCGGGCCGCTGGTCGCCGCGTACGCGCCGCTGCCGTCGAGGGACAGGCCCCTGTCGATGACGGGCGTCGCCAGCGGCACACCGGCGGCGTCGTGGGTGATCACGCCCCGGCGGCCCCGGTCGTCCCGGGTGGCGGTGCCGCCGAGGGACGCGTCGTGGCGGGCCGATCCGCCGGCGGTGGCGGAGTCCACCGCAGTTCCCGTGGCCTCGTCGAAGTGCCAGCGGCCCACCGGGCCCTCACCCGCGGCGACCAGGAAGTCGACGACCTGCTGGGCGCCCCAGCGGCCGACCTCGTCCTGGGCACGGGCGTAGACGCGGAAGGTGCCGGAGCGGTCCGGGGTGATGACGCCCTGCCAGCCGCCGGTCACCTTGGTCGCGTTGCTCCAGGCCGCGGTCTGGGTGAGGCGGTACTGGTAGGCCACGTTGTTGTCGCCGGATGCCGGGCCGAAGGCGAAGGTGCTCTTGACGCCCGGACCGCCGCCCGCGGCGCACGCATTGGTGGTGCACTCGGTGTAGGGAGACCCGACGGTGATCGTCGGTGCCTTCGGCGCGGTCGTGTCGACCGTGAAGTAGCACGGTGTGGTGTATCCGGTGTTCAGCCGGTTCGACCCGTCCTCGTAGTGCGACAGCGTCAGTGCCTTGAGCCGGTACTTGGTGCCTTCGGTGAGGGTCGGCAGACTCTTCGACTGCTTGACCAGGTTGCCGACGTAGCCGGAGGTCGGGCTGTCTACGTCGGTGTGTGCCGTCACCCAGGAGGTGCCGTTCCACCGGTCCGTGCGCCATCGGATGCGCAGGTTCGCGCCCGACTCGCCGCCGGACGCGGTCTGTGGGCGCCCTGTCACCAGCGGTGTGGGGTCGGAGACGACGGCCGGGTCGTTGGCGTCGGTGGAGCAGACCAGGCCGGAGCCCGCGACGAGACCGACCTCCTTGGGGAGCGCGGGAACCGCCACGTACTTCACCGCCAGGACGGCGTCGTTGCGGAACCGCTTCCAGGCAGACGTGTCCGACTCGTCGTTCGCACGCAACTGCAGCGTCAGCCTCGAGAACTTGC